>NZ_JBICNX010000059.1:0-5085 GCF_043107035.1 Staphylococcus sp. 231237_7MaSpsaltlick | reverse complement strand
AAACTATTTTTTATGGTCGTAACGGTAAACCAGAAACGAAATATTTTGGTGTTCGTGACAGTGATAGATTTATTAGAATTTATAATAAAAAACAGGAACGTAAGGATAATGCAGATATTGAAGTTATTTCAGAACATTTATGGCGTGTAGAAATTGAATTAAAAAGGGATATGGTTGATTATTGGAACGATTGTTTTAATGATTTACATATTTTGAAACCTGCTTGGACTACTTTAGAAAAAATTAACGAGCAAGCTATGGTTTATACTTTGCTACATGAAGAAAGTATGTGGGGAAAACTAAGTAAGAATACTAAGTATAAATTTAAAAATTTAATTAAAGAAATATCTCCAGTTGATTTAACTGATTTAATGAAATCGACTTTAAAAGAGAACGAAAAACAATTGCAAAAGCAGATTGATTTTTGGCAGCGTGAGTTTAGATTTTGGAAGTGAATTAAATTTTATACATGTGAGTGATCATAAAATTTATGAATATTAGCAACCACCATTTTTGGTTGCTGGTTTTTTGATTTTGAATTTGGTTTTGAACTTATGGACTGAATAAATCAGTCCATTTTTTGTGCTTGCACAAAAACATGTTTTAGCCTCGCAGAGCATACGGTTTAACGACTTATTGCAAAATAAGTCTAGTATGTTAGACTTAAACCATTAAATACACATGAAACCTTTGTGTTTAGGAGTGATTTTTATATGTCTTATTCCATTATTAGAGTTTCAAAAGTTAAATCTGGAACAAATACAACTGGCATTCAAAAACATGTTCAAAGAGAAAATAATAATTATGAAAACGAAGATATAGACCACAGTAAAACACATTTAAATTATGATTTAGTAAATGATAATAAACAAAACTTTAATAATTTGATTGATGAGAAAATAGAACAAAATTATACAGGTAAAAGAAAAATCAGAACAGATGCAGTTAAACACGTTGATGGTTTAATTACGTCAGATAAGGAATTTTTTGATAATCAGACACCAGAAGATACAAAGCAGTTTTTTGAACATGCTAAAGATTTTCTGGAACAAGAATACGGTAAAGATAATTTATTATATGCAACGGTGCATATGGACGAGAAAACACCACATATGCATTATGGTGTTGTTCCAATAACTGATGATGGTCGTTTAAGCGCTAAAGAAGTTGTAGGTAATAAAAAAACTTTAACAGAGTTTCAAGATAGATTTAATGAGCATGTTAAACAACGAGGATATGATTTAGAACGTGGTCAATCAAGACAAGTTACAAATGCAAAACATGAGCAAATGAGCCAGTATAAACAAAAAACAGAATATCATAAGCAAGAATATGAGCGTGAGAGCCAAAAATTAGGGCATATAAGGCAAAAAAACGATAAATTGATGCAAGAGTACCAAAAATCGTTAAATACGCTTAAAACTCCTATAAATATACCGTATGAGCTTGAAACGGAAAAAGTAGGTGGATTGTTTAGCAAAGAAACACAAGAAACTGGCAATATGATTATAAAACAAAACGATTTTTATAAATTTGATGAAAAAGTAAAAGCAGCTAAAACTATTACAGATGATTATGAGCGTATTAAGTCGGGTGAAAAAATAAAAGAATTAGAGCGCGATTATAAAAAGACTAGAGATAATTTTTTAGAAACATATGAAATGTATCAAGGTTTGAAAAAAGAAAATGAAAATTTAAATGAGGAGAATAAAGATTTAAAAAATAAGATTAATCTTAAAGATGACTATTTGAAATTGTTTAAAGAAATGATTGCTGCATTGCTAAACGAATTACAACATGCACTAGGTAGGGAAAAATATGTTGAAAAAGTGCGAGATATAGGAAAAGGTAATAAGTTGGTTATGGACATTTTTCGTTCTGTAGATAAAAGAGAGAACCCAGAACATTATTCAGAAAAACGAGAGCAAAAAAGTGAGACGAAACGTAATAGAGGTATGAGTAGATAATAAAAGCTCTTATCAGAGTTGATAAAGGCTTAAGTAAATACAATTTAGTATTAGTGGTACTAAACAATACAAATATTATAACACGCTATTATGCCGAGAAAATCTATTTGTCGATGAGAGCCCTTAATTAGACTTAAAGCGCCAGCGGTCGGATAGCGTCAGCTATTAAATCGACCGATGGACAGCTTTAGGATTATTAAGGAGCGCAGAATCGTCGGCAAATAGAGGAATTGGAATAATGCAAATATTTTTTAGACTATTAAGGAGGGGTTTTTTGAAAAAAATAATCAATTATTTTGAGAGGGCACAAAGCAAAGAATTGATGGAATATATTCAGGAAAATGAAGATGATTTTGTATTTAAATCTAATCTTTATTTTATACCGGCAGTTGTTTTAGCTACTATAGGTTGTTTCTTTTATAATCAAGCTTTTTGGTTTTCTTGTATAACTATAGGTCTTTTATCGTTTTGTACTATTCTTGGTGAAATTCATAGTATTAAAGATAAAATTTATTATGAGAAATTTTTAGAGATTTGTTTAAAAAAAGAAGGTATTATATTTTCTATTAGTGCAAGTTTAATTATGTTCATTTTATCTATGGTGAGTATATATTTACTGAATGTGATGCCTTATTTATCAAGTGGATTGGCATATTTTTTATTTTATCCTTTGCAGTTATTTTTATGTATTTTGATTACGAGTACAATGTTTAATTTTGTTTTTAGATTGTTAGTGCCTTTGACAATTCAACAAACTAGAAAATAACACCAATTTATTAAAAATATTTTTATAGAAAAGATAATATTGGAAGAGAATAATATATGTTTTATAGTAGGAGTAATAAATATTTAATTTATACTAGAGGTGTCATTTTGAGAAAAACGAATTGGAAGTTGTATTCTTTATTATTAATTATTTTTATACCATTAGCTGTTATATCTGCTTTTTTATTGCCTGGAGATTACAAAGCATTATCATTTTTATTTGTAATAGCTTTTTGGATTATATATTTGATTATGAATACTAAACAAAAAAATAAAAAAGATCGCTATTAATAGCGATCTTTTTTATTTTAACCTCTTTTAAGAACTTTAATTGTTTGTTTAACATTTTTATTATTGATTTTTTTTATAGATGGATTCGCTTTTTTTGTACTTTTATTCCATCCTGCTATATCAACAACATTACCTTTTTCAAATCTTAAACGAACACCTTTATTTTTATTTGCTGTTTTATTTATAGACTTAGGTACTACAACATCACCAACTGATTTAGAAGCCCCAAATATTTTTGCGTAATTTCCAGGTATTGCACCTATTCCTACATTTATTAGAGCAGTTTTTACACTCATTGCATTTTTTGCAGCAAAACTTTTAGCTTGTTTTTTAGTCATATAGACATCTGAAGTTTTGTAAGTAACTGCACCTCTTGGGCTTTTATTAGTTACTTTATAAACAACATAACTACCACTTTTTGCATTTGCTGGTTTTTCGTTAAGAACACCTACTAAAGTTCCTAGTAAAAGCACTGAAATAAATGTTATTGAGATTATTCTTTTGAAATTAATAGACATTTCACATTTTCCTCCTAAAAAGTATTAATAGAAATGTAAATTAATTCCATGAAAATTTATATATAACTCTAGTTATATTGCGTATTATTGTTATTATATAACTATTATATTACTTATGAGGTGCAAAATATGTTTGCTAATAATTTAGCTAAATTGAGAAAAGAAGAAAATGTAAGTCAGGAGGAGTTAGCTCAAAAACTTTTTGTTTCTAAACAAACTATCTACAAGTGGGAGAATAATAGAAGTTCTCCAGATATAGATAATGTTTTAGTTTTGTCAGAGTATTTTAATGTCTCAGTTGAAGATTTATTAAAAAAAGATTGTTCAGATGTTTTTGTAGGGGATAAAGGGAAATTTAAATCTCATAGAGATAATATATTTTGTAAACTAGGGAAGTATAAATATTTACGCGAATTAGTTGTTTGTTTTTTAGCAATTACTTTTTTTGTTGAGTCTTTAGTGTTTTTATTAGAAAAAGAATAAAGACTTTCTAATAGGTTTGAAGGGTGGAAGGAGTTTTTATAAAATGACAAATAAATTTGAAACATTTTTTGTAATTATTACTGTTTTATTTGTAGGTTTATTAATTTTTAATAATTTTTCTGGAATCAACTCTTCGGCTTTATTGATTAGTATATTAGTTGTATATGTTATTCTTCTATTTATTAGATATAGTATTAAGAAAAAATATAAAGAAAACCAAAAATAAAAAGACTTAATCTAATTAGACCAAGTCTTTTGATAGTGTTATATTAATAACAATAAAAAATAAAAGAAGTCGCTCACCCCAAACCGACCAAAGTTTTAGTGAACGACATCATCTAACAAAATATAAAGAGTTATGTTTTATTAATTTTTGTATATCTAGATATTAAACGATAATAGTTTATTCTTCAAGATATATATTTGGGTGAGGGACTTCTTGAAAAAAATTAAGGAGTCGATTTTTTTGAGCAAAAAAGAGAAAGAAATCTATTCAAAACAAGATGAAAAACACGAAAATTTAAATTTTCCTAAAACCGGCTACTCTAATAGCCGGTTAAGTGGTCAAACTTTGGGAAAATCTCAACCCAAATTAAGCTTTGATGCTATGACAATTGTTGGAAATCTAAATAAAAACAATGCTCAAAAGCTATCTGAATTTATGAGTCTTGAACCACAAATTAGACTTTGGGATATGCTTCAAACAAAATTTAAAGCTAAAGCTATACAAGAAAAAGTTTATATTGAATATGACAAAGTAAAAGCAGATACGTGGGATAGACGTAATATGCGTGTTGAATTTAATCCGAATAAGCTTACGAATGAAGAAATGCTTTGGTTAAAACAAAACATTATCGACTACATGGAAGATGACGGTTTTACAAGATTAGACTTAGCTTTTGATTTTGAAGATGATTTAAGTGATTATTATGCAATGACTGATAAATCAGTTAAGAAAACTATTTTTTATGGTCGTAACGGTAAACCAGAAACGAAATATTTTGGTGTTCGTGACAGTGATAGATTTATTAGAATTTATAATAAAAAACAGGAACGTAAGG
>NZ_JBICNX010000058.1:0-5311 GCF_043107035.1 Staphylococcus sp. 231237_7MaSpsaltlick | reverse complement strand
AACAATTTGTGTACCATATTCAAGCATTTGTTTTGTATGGAAAAGGGCAGTTGACCCTGTAATACCTTGTACAATTACTTTTGTATTTTTATCAATAAATACGCTCATCTTAGTGCTCCCATCCTTTCCTTACGCTTCTTTTACAAGTTTTACGATTTTTTGTGCGCCTTCTGCCATAGTTGCAGCTGGTTCAATTGCTAAACCTGAATCTTTAAGAATTTGTTTACCTCTTTCAACGTTTGTACCTTCTAAACGTACTACAAGTGGTAATGTAAGTTCTACTTCTTTAACTGCTGCAACAATACCTTCGGCAATAATGTCACATTTCATAATGCCACCGAAGATGTTTACAAAGATACCTTTAACATTTTCATCACCTAAGATGATTTTAAATGCTTCAGTAACCTTTTCTTTAGTTGCGCCGCCTCCTACGTCTAAGAAGTTAGCAGGATTTCCTCCAAAATGATTAATTGTATCCATAGTAGCCATTGCTAAACCAGCACCATTTACCATACAACCGATATCTCCATCTAAAGCGATGTAAGATAAATCATATTTAGAAGCTTCGATTTCTTTTGGATCTTCCTCTTCTAAGTCACGTAATTCTTGGATGTCTTTATGTCTAAATAATGCATTATCGTCAAAGTTGATTTTCGCATCCAATGCTAAGACTTCACCGTCACCAGTTGTTACTAATGGGTTGATTTCAACAATAGAACAGTCTTTTTCAATAAATACATTATAAAGCGAGATTAAAAACTTAGCTGCTTTATTAATTGATTCTTTAGGAATATTAATGTTAAATGCAATTCTTCTTGCTTGATATGGTGCTAAACCAACAACTGGATCAATTGTTTCTTTGAAAATCTTTTCAGGTGTTTTAGCAGCCACTTCTTCAATTTCAGTACCGCCTTCTTCAGAAGCCATCAAAGTGACCCTATCAGTTGCGCGGTCAATTACAAAACCTACATAATATTCTTTTTGAATATCGCAGCCTTCTTCTATGTAAAGGCGTTTAATTTCTTTCCCTTCTGGGCCAGTTTGATGCGTTACTAAAGTTTTACCTAGCAATTCATTTGCATAAGTTTCAACTTCAGAAAGTGATTTTGCAATTTTTACTCCGCCTGCTTTACCTCTACCCCCGGCGTGAATTTGTGCTTTAACCACATACACATCAGATTGTAATTCTTTTGCCTTTTCTACTGCCTCTTCAGCAGTAAATGCTACACGTCCTTCTGGGACAGCAACGCCCATAGAACGAAAAATTGCTTTACCTTGATACTCGTGGATATTCATTCTCCATCCTCCTGTTTCTTAGGTTAAGTTCATAATCAATTATAAGAAATGAAAGCGCTATTGTAAACTGATTTAGCACACTTCTTTTAATTAATTTATAAAATTGATTAATTGAAATGTGATTTAATTGGTTCAAATGATTTTCTGTGTTCACTGATAATGCCGTACTTCTTAATTCCATCAAGATGTTGTTGTGTACCATAACCTGCATTTTTTTCAAAACCGTAAACATTATATTTTTTTGAAAGTTGTTTCATATATTGATCTCTATGTTCTTTGGCCAACACACTAGCAGCAGCGATTGAAATACTTTTAGCATCTCCTTTAATAATAGAGGTTTGTGGGATATCAATGTCTAATGCCATGGCATCAATCAATAAATGGTCAGGTCGTACATCAAGTGCAGCAATAGCTCTTAGCATAGCCAATTTAGTAGCCTCGTAAATATTAAATGTGTCGATCTCTTCAACAGAAGCAGAGCCATATGCATAAGCATATACTTTAGACTTTAATTCTGTTTCTAACTCATTGCGTTTTTTGGCAGAAAGTTGCTTTGAATCATTTAAACCTGTAAATTGATGGTCTTTATTTAAGATAACAGCACAGGCAACAACTGGTCCCGCTAAAGGTCCTCTGCCTACCTCATCAATACCACAAATGAGTGCTTCGTTATTCTGTTTTAAAATATCATTTTCATAGCTAGACATTTCAACATATTTATCTAACAGTGCCTGTTCTTTTTCTAATTGTTTAATTCTTCGTCTTATAGCATTTTGAACACCTTTACGCTCATCTTGATAATAAGATTGTTCTTGTATAGACGTAATAGATTGTTGCGCTTTAAGTAAATTGGTAATTTCAGCAATAGTTTGTTTTATCATAATGTTCTATACATCCATTTCTTTAAATATATCAAATGTATAGGTTCCAATTTTAGCGTTACGTACTTCATGTATAATCAAATCGATTACAGCTTCATAATCTATTTCATTACCACGTCTTAGTAATCCTCTTCTTCGACCAATTGCATCAAACCATTCTAATATTTCGGCATCTTTATCTACATCTACATTATAATGTTTAGTTAGCCCTTCAAAATCATGTTCCTTTAGAAATTCAAGACCATATATTGCTACTTCATCTAAATGGACAATGCTATCCTTTATCGCACCTGTAATACTTAATTTTTTTCCTACAAGCTGATCTTCAAACTTCGGCCAAAGAATACCCGGTGTATCTAGTAATTGTAATGCATTTCCTACTTTAATCCATTGTTGTTGTTTAGTAACACCTGGTGTGTTACCCGTTTTAGCAATGGATTTATTAGCTAATTTATTGATTAGTGTCGATTTTCCTACGTTTGGTATGCCGACTATCATTGCTCTGATAGCTCGTGGTTTTAGTCCCTTTGCTTTTTCTCTTTCAAACTTTTCTTTTGTCGCTTTGATGGCTGCCTGCTCTACTAATTTCAAGCCTTTACCATGTTTAGCATCAATTGCTACAGGATAATATCCTTTCGATTTAAAATATGACTCCCATTTTTCTAATTCTTTAAGGTTTGCCATATCTTTCTTATTTAAGATAACAACACGTGGTTTTTGTTGAATGACTTCATCTATCATAGGGTTTCTTGAACTATATGGAATTCGAGCATCAACGAGTTCGAATACAACATCCACTTTTTTAAGTTGTTCTGATACCTCTCTTTTAGCCTTAGCCATATGTCCTGGATACCATTGAATTACCATAATTATCACCTTTCTCAATTTGAAAACTTCATTAATTTCAAACATATCATTTATTGTTCATACTTTAGCTTATATTTATCTTTAAATAGACTATAAAATAATAACATGTACATGCACGCTTTAAAATGAATGACAGTATCTAAATTCATTATTAATCTTAATTTTACAATATAATTGAGTTATATACCTTATAAATCTATAAATACATGAGTTAATGAGATTTACTTAAGAAACGATTGGGGTATAGCTAAAAATATATAGTATTATTAATTAAACAGTAAAATATATTTTATGTATTCAATGCTTATTATCATCGAAATCTACTTGAATCATAAATTACTTACTAAACATCGCTATAGGAGATAAAAAATGCGGCGCAAATTGTTATACATCATTTTGTTTATTAGCTTGGCTTTAATCGGTCATAGTTATATATTATATAGATTCATCGTCAATGGAGTCTTATTCACAGGCCCAAATGATGGCATGGAACAAATGGTACCGATACAGATGTTTTTATATGAAAACTGGAGCAACGGTAACTGGTTCTATTCTACAAAATTCGGCTTAGGCGGAGATTTTTTCACAGATTTAAGTTATTACTTTTCAACCAATATTATTTTTATACTTAATACTTTGGTCGTAGCACTGATTAAACTCGTTATTCCATTGCAGACAGAATCTGTTATGTTTTGGATAACCAATGATTTAATTGTATCTATTCTTAAATCGAGTTTAGCCATGTTCGCAACGTTTCTGTTTATGAAATATATTACGCTTAATCGTAACATAGCAGTATTAACAGCGTTTGTATTTGTCATTTCTCCTTTATATTTTCGTTTCACAGTTTACTGGCCATTTTTTAGTGATATCTTCATTTTGTTACCACTGTTATTATGGTCTATTGAACGTATCTTAAAAAGGAAACAGTTTGGTTGGTTTATCGTAATTGTGACATTATCCTTAGTTAATAATTTCTATTTTGCTTACTATCAGTTACTTACTGGTTTAATTTATTTTTCTATTAGAATTATTTTTCGTCATCAACACGATATTTTATCAAGAAAAAGTACAATCAAATGTATTATCATTGCCGCATTAATGGCATTAGGAAACAGTTTATTCTTCTTTTTTCATGGAGTTCAAAGTTATTTAAATAATAGACGTATACCTTTTACAGGTAAAGTCGACTGGTTTGAACATTTTGATCAAAACACGAATGTATTGTTTGATAATTATCTCATTGTAATTCTTTTTGTAACATTACAAGCTTTACTTACTTTCAAACTGTATAAACATTATTACTTTAAGTTATTTGCTTGTCTTACCATCGTATGTATCGCAGCTAATTTTTTACCATTTGTCGACCAATTATTTAATGGTTTTTCTGCACCACAAAAACGTTGGCATTACTTATTAGCATTTAATTCTGCAACAATAATTGGTTTATATGTTAAGTATTTTCGAACTTTAACAATTAAAAGCTATATTTTTCCATCAATTATAGTGTTAGCATGTATTTTTATAAGTAGTTGGTATTATCAAGAAGTCGTAGCATGGCTTTATTTTACGCCTGTCGTAACGATAATTGGTCTACTTATTTTATTAGTGAAAGAGCCTGCAATCCGTGTTAAATTCACAAATTTCTATATCATCGCAATAATGATTTTAGCTATTTTAGTCAGCTTTGTATTTACTAGAAATCAAATATTTTTTGAAGATCACGTTAACAGAGCCAATCGTTTTTATGCTACTTCTAGTCTCTATGATTCTCAGTTGCAACAACAACTTGTTAAAGCAATGAACGAGAGTAAAATGACAGATGAACGTATAGATTGGCGTGTAAACGAACAAGATAATACACCGATGTATCAACATTTTAAAGGTATGAGTGTGTACTCTAGTATTTTTGATCATAATATTCTAGATTATTATTACGACGATTTACAAATCAATCTAAAGAACGAATCTGTTAGTCGTTATCAATCAACGAATGGACGACAAAATATTGCGAGTTTATTTTCAGAACGATTTTTAATGTTAAAATCATATCAATCTAATGTGCCGTATTATTTTAAAAAGATAAAATCACGAGGTCAATACCAAATATATGAAAACACCTTAAACTTACCGACCGTTAGAGTGACAAACAAAGTATATCGAGCTGAAGGATTGCACAACCCTATTGATCGCGAACACGCAATGTTAGATGGTATTGTAATATCTCATAAAGGTGAAATCTGTCCTCAAAAAGCTAAAAACCTTTT
>NZ_JBICNX010000057.1:0-5327 GCF_043107035.1 Staphylococcus sp. 231237_7MaSpsaltlick | reverse complement strand
AATTACGTTCTTCAGCAAGTTGAAATTCTTTCATCACTCCGTCGGCATTAACAATTTTACCATCTGATAATTTGTTTCCAAATACAAATATAGCAATACCGTTATTATCTAAGATATCTTCCCGATAAGTTTTCCAAAGATCTTTTATATCTTTATGGCCAGATGATTTTTGAGGAAATGGGCGTAATGTTAAATAATCATCTGTTTTAAGATGCTTTTGATAACCCATTTCTAGAGCTCCATTAATAACATAACTTCCAACACCTACACCAAAGCCAGACGTTATATGATAATTGTTTTCGACTAATTCAGCAGAAAGTGAATGTAATAAATCGCTGGCTTGGTTTTCGGTGAAATTACCGTATGCTTCTGCACTACCTGATATAAATATATTATTCACCTTAAATTTATCTTCAATACCCTTTAAGATATCCGTTATATCTGGATAGTCATCTACTAATACAGTTTGTATACCATATCTTTTTAAATCTTTAATTTTTAATTCTTGTTTGATCAAATCATATTGATAAGCTTCATTATCATATTCACCATTATTTAATTTATAATAATCTTCGCTTGGATTAACTTTTTTAAAAAAACAATAGTGATTTTTGGGTGCATCTTGCTCTTCAATTAAATCTACTCTTATTTTACTAAGTATTTGTTCAAGATTAGGATCTTCAAAACTAAATCCTATAAACAAAAACATATTTGATAATAATTCCCCTTATAACTTTGTAATAAAAGGTTCTCTCTTTCTACTATAACTTTCATAGTCATCTCTTGTTATAACTGCATCTTTTGGAAAATCTTTGTCTCCATGCATTTTATAAAGTACTACTTCTCTGTTAGGTTTGAATATTTTTACTTGTGATTTTTCTTTTTTTACATCTACAATTTTTCCCATATGACCTAGTGTATCTTCAATTATTGAGTCATAATTAGTAGTCCAATAAGTACTGATAGGTAACCTTGAAAGAATATCCAACGTCTCATTTCTTCTAGAATTTTGTTGAAATTCATTTACTATAGTCTCGTTAATAGTATGTCGTCCGTTCTTATTAACATAGTATTGAGCAACCGATACTAAATCGTGTTCTTTATCAATATCTAGACTTATTTCTTCAGCAATATCTTTCAAAAGTTCCTTCCAATTTACAAAACCAGAACCTCTAGATAAACCCGCCCCAGCGAAAACATTCAAATTATTATTTTTTAGTTCGTTTAAAATATCTTTTTCAAATTTTTTAATAGAAACTGATTCCGATGACAATTATACCCCTTCTTTCATGAATTATAGATTTGATAATTATTTAGTTCTTCTTAAATCATAATTATCTATATTTTTGCTTTTATTATAAGCGTTATCTATGTATTTATTTGGGTTCTCAAAAAAAGTTTCTTCGTCAATCAATGAAATATAAGAACCTTCTAAAGCATCTATACTTTGACATTTTTCACACACATATTTTGGTGGCGTTTGATTAGCTCTATTATTCTTTATAATGTCGTATAGATACGTTGTATCAGTGCTAGTTACTGAATGACCATCATTTTTAGATATAGTAGATCTTAACCATGAATAATCGTTGTTATATTTCATAACAACACCAAGAACACCATTTATACTTGATTTTCTATCTCCACGTTTGATTTCTTTTAATGCATATTCAATTTCCCAATCAATCCAATTACTTTCTTTCATTTTTGGAGAGATGATAACAATAGTAACTGAGGTATGATAAATTAAC
This sequence comes from Staphylococcus sp. 231237_7MaSpsaltlick, assembly GCF_043107035.1. Lineage (NCBI taxonomy): Bacteria > Bacillati > Bacillota > Bacilli > Caryophanales > Staphylococcaceae > Staphylococcus > Staphylococcus sp. 231237_7MaSpsaltlick. Next base: position 3,576 of record NZ_JBICNX010000057.1, on the reverse strand, counting down.
TCTTTTAAGTTTTCTCTAATATACTCAGTCGTTCTATCTGACAAATCTGGAGACGTACTAGTTTCACCTCTGTAGAATCTACCATCATCACCTAAAGCTTCTACGATACGATTACGTAAGTCTCTTGCTTCTGAATATTTGTATGAAATAAATGTATTATGCGCCAATTAAACACGCTCCCTATAAATATATTTTTAAATAACATGCTGTATATAATAATACCATATCTGATAGGCTATTAACCCACACCTAAAGCGTCTAACTCTTCTTCTGTCGCATCAATTTGTTTTCCAAAATTTGAATATTGATTATTTAATTTCTCTTGGCTTATAGCCATCCATTTTTCACCTGATAACTCTAATTCAGATTGATATAAACTAATATCATACTTTTTAAATTCATTAAGAACACTTTGTTTAAGATAACCTCTAAACTTACTAATCCCTTTATTTTCATCTCTCATTTTATCTTTAACACGTTTAATCATCTCTTTAAGTTCAAAATCTAAAGATTCTAATGAATAACTTGTATGATAGTAGTCATTAAACTCATTTTTAGATTTAACCATGATTCCTAATATTGTTTCTAATTCTTTATAAGTAAAACTAGTTAATGTTTTTTGTAATAACGGTGAGAAGTTAAAAGATCTTAATTTATTATTCTTCTTGTTTTCTTCTGAATCATGTTCTGTTTGTACTGTTTCACTCTCTTTATACATAGCATACATATCATTAGTACTTGTATTATTAAGAGAAGTATTATTATAAAGAGTATTATTAAGTCCTGTATTTGACCTCTTAGCATCTTCTTTTTTGACCTCTTGGTTATAGTACGTGTGAACTCCTATAGATTTTTCTGGTGGTGTAAGTACATATTTTTTTGTTTCTATTTCTTCTTGTACTTCTTCCTCTGTTAGTTGTTCATGTCTCAATGGTGTATATAAATAAAGTCTATATGGTTTATTGATTCCTGCTCTTACTTGTTTTAACAAACCTAAAGCCATTAACTCATCTTTAGCAGCTTTAATTTGATCTTTGTGAACACCAAATAGATTTGTTAATTCCTCATTTGGAAAAATACAAAATACTCGGCCACGCTCATCTTTATATTTTGAGTCTTTCTTTGTACTTACTGTAGATAACGTATAAGTGAAGCGGTCTTTTACTACTGTGTAAACTAATCTTGCTAATGTAGAAGTTTTATTATAATTATCATTTGTTTCTAAAAACTTAGGCATGTGCATATAAGATAGTTTCTTACCGTTATTGTAAGTTAAACTATCCTTAGTGATTTCTGGCTTATTTAAATATATTTGTTGGCCATTTTTACTTGTTGAAATCAAACCACATTTAACTAAGCTTTTTTTATATCTTTTAGCAGTAGATTCAGAGATATTAAACTCATCTGCAAGTTCTTTAATTGTATATTTCACAAATGGTTTACCTGTAACATCATAATATTGTTCTTTACCTTCTGACTTTACGCCTCTACTTAATTTATTAGCTAATTTCGTGTACATAGCTTTTGCTTGATATGGTACGTCTTTATATTTAACTTCAAATAATATCGATTTATATAATTTAAAGTGAGGTAACGCTTTCTTGTCATTCTCTCTACATATTCTTGTTTGTAATTGTTTTTCCATAATAAAAGACTCCTCCCAAAAAGAAACCGTTCTCTTTGAAAGAAGTCACAATTAATCATCTTTAAGCATTCTCAAAAGTATCGTTACGAAACGTTTTTAATATCTTATCTGGTTGCAAATCAAGCCATATCAAGATATACTGTAGATATCAATTAAATATCTTTTGAAGAATTTTAGCCACTTTTTAAGTAGTTAATTTTTCTTTCAAAGGTGAAAGAGTTATTGTTTGGCGACGTAACTCTTGATAACACAAAGATTTTGTAAAGAACTTGTCTTCTTTCAAAGGAACTCAACTACGACCAATAGTTGGGTTTCTTTTTTTATGTAATTTTTAGTTGAATTAAACTTGTTGAGATTATTGTAACATAAAAGGTAAATTATTGGCAGTAAATAAAGCAATATTTCGTTGACTTAATTCTTTTGATATGGAGTATATAGCTAATTGTTTTTGTATGTTTAATGATTAATTTACTGTATGATGGAATTATATTAAAAATCTATAATTATCAGAGGTTTTAAAATGGTGAACGTAAACATTGATAAATATATAAAGGCTGTAGGAGAAATAATAGGAGAAGTTCGAAAATCTCAGAGCATTACTCAAAAAGAGGCATCTGAAAAATTAGGTATATCTACGCCATATTATAGTCGATTAGAGAATTTCAAGATTAATAAAGTATCTTTATTAATCATTTCTAAATTGGCAAATAATGTAAATATCACACTTTCTGATTTATTATACGAAGCTAATAATAGAGTTAATTCTAACTTTGTAAAAAACATAACCTGTTATTATAAGTATGAAATTCAGGAAGAACAATTGTTATTAAATATTTTAAATGAAATTAAAGAAGAAAGATTATCAAAAGGTATAAGCCAGTATAAAATCGCTGAAGATATGCGGATTGTAAGACAATATTACAGTGATATTGAAAAAGGAAAAAATAAGTCCATATCTCTATATAGACTGTTAGAAATAACTGAAGTGATAGAAACTCCATTGTATATCTTAGTAGAACGAGCAGAAGATAAAATAGCGAATAATTATGAAATATGATTCCATAGTGACTTGCAAATCTTATAATTTATAGATATTATATAGGTATTAAATCTTTTATTTTCTTTCAAAAAGACTTATATACTTTTAAAGAACTCAACTACCTCCAATAGTTGGGTTCTTTTTTTATGTGATTTTTAATTAATTACCTATCTAATTCTCTTAAAGTAGCAGTAAAATCATGTGCTAATTCATCCTCATCATCGATGAATTGACCTTGTTTAGCCCCTTTAAAGTAATCTTTAAGGATATGTTTATCTCGTTTATACAGTAAACAAATAAGCACTATTATTGTAACAAGAACGAAAATTAGGATAACTAATAACAGTGATAGTTTATATCTGCCTTTATTATCTTCTAATTCCTCTAATCTTTTATAATATATATCAGCATCTTCTCTTGAGCCAAATTCAGCATATGTCAGTACTTCTTTATTGTTACGCATCTTTACTAGTCCCCTTTTTAAATATAGTAAAAATATTTATGTTCAATTATCTCACTAATGTATAGATTTCTCGACTACTCTTTATTAAATACTCAATAATGAAGTTTTCTTTTAGAATTCAAGAAAATTAATAGCCCCATTCCCCATAATAAAAATAAAGGATCCCAAATGAAAGTTTGTCCTATAATACTCAACTTAAAATTAACAGAAATAACGCCTAATAGTTTTAACCACCCACTTATCGTGTTTAAGCTCCCATAAATAAAAAGAATGGTTCCTCCTATATAAGCTATTATACTTATCAATTTATTGTCTTTGAAATTTAGTAAAGTTGGAATCCATGTAGCAGTTAGTTTAAATATCCCTACAAATAATAGGACTATAAGAAATTTGATACCATAATTTTGTTTGAATTCTATAGTCCATTCT
>NZ_JBICNX010000056.1:0-5737 GCF_043107035.1 Staphylococcus sp. 231237_7MaSpsaltlick | reverse complement strand
CTGTAGCATGCGTTAATTTGCTACTCCATTGATCAGTATGCGGAATCCAGTCAGTACTAGGTTTCGTCATGCCAAACGCATCACTAAACATCTCTCCATATAGGTTTACTACCCACTTTACCATTCTATGTTCAATATCAGAATCAAATAAGAAACTTACAATACCGATTAAAACTCTTTTTAAGGGTACAAATAATATAAACATAAATGTTGTAATTATACCAATTATCCAAAGAGTTCTATATATGATTCTTGATGCCAAAGCATACTCATGTGATGCCTCTTTTTTTCTAGCCATAAGCGTTCTCCTTCCATATTTCAAACTGCCATTAATTTAAATAAAGTATAGCTATTTTTATTATTTTTGTAAACTTTTCATTATAAAAAAAGCGAGTATAACTCGCTCAATTTTCAGCTTCTAAGTCATGTATATCTGTTATTGGGCGTATCTTTATTCGGAATAGATCGATAAACTCTAAAAACATTTCATACATGTCTTCTTTAACGAATTTTTTTATATCTTCAATATAAAATATTGCTTTTGCTAGTTCAGCCCAATCTTCAAAACTATACTTATTTGTAATTTCAATAATGAATTCTACATCAGTAATTTTAACCCAATCAGGATAACCATCTTCTTTTAAAGCTTGACTGCCAATATCATGTAGTATTTCGTGATTAGATTCTCGTAATTTATGAGCTAACTTCTCATCAGCATAATATTTTGCCATTTCCATTACCAAAGCTTTTACCACAACCACTCTATCACCTACTCCTCTTCAAATTCTTCTGGATCTCTTGTGATTACTATTCTGTACTCAATAAGTCTTTTTCGGATTAACAAATTATAAAAATCTCTATCCAAGAATTGTTGTACTCTATTAGATGAATTAATATATCCTTCATCAAGTACAGATTCTGCAAGTTGTTCATAACTTTCTTTAACTCTTATATTTTCAATTTTATAGTCATTTGTATTTAAATTTCTTTTTGCGTTAATTCCTTCTTCTCTTGCTGCCTCTTTAACTTCTTCTTGTATTTCCTGTGTTTCCTTCAATCTTGTTTCAACGTCTATTGGAGTAAAATAGTTAGACATTTGCTTAGCTAAATATGCCTCTGTAGGATATTGTTCTAAAAATTCTTCTCTCGTTCCTTTAGGCTCTAATTCAATATTTGTAGCATTTATATTTTTTAGTATTATTTCAATAAAAAATTCAGAATCATTCCTGACAGCCTCAAATTCCTCTGCACTTTCAATCTCATCGGTCTCTTCAACGTAGTCAACAAAGACATCAGTACCACTTTTCGGAGTAATTTTAACTTTTACAAAATCACCGTCATTTACATCAACATATTTAGGAAAACCTTGTTGTGCTAAAAGCTCTGAACCCCATTTACGATATGCTTCGTTATACTCTTCTTTAAAGGCTTTTTCTAGGGCTTCATCATTAAAACTTGCTTGAAATTGTTTATTTAATACTTCTCGTTGTGACTTATTTAATTTCATTTTATATCAACCTTTCTACTATTAGCTAAACGTATTTATTGATTTTCAGATTTTCCATTTAATAAAATATAGCAATTGCAATTGATATCCCATTTCAAGCCTTGCTAAACAGACTAATTATCTTATACTTAGTATATTATTAACCATTATTTTTGTAAACTTATTATATAACAAAAGCCAATGTTTATATAAACATTGGCCTTTAATTTATTCTGCTATAATTATCTTCCCATTTTTATAGTCTAATAGATGCTTAATAATATCTTTAGTTCCCTCTAAAAATACATCTTCTGTAGTGACTACTATATTTTGTATGTCGTCATTTAGTAACATTTCTACAACTCTACGTAATTCACTATTAGGATACGTTTTATGTTTTTCTTGTATAGGGTTTGTAGTTATACCTCTATTATGGAGGTATTTCATTATGGTTTCGTTTTGTTCCCTAGCCGAGGCGCTTTCTATGTCTCTCGTGTAAGCAGCTAATTCTAACATATCATCTTTATAAGCAGCTTTTTTTAAGTCTTTGTGATATTGATAAACCTGTTCTTCAGTATAATACCTGTGTTTGGTCTCAGGGTCTATATACTCTGGAATAAGCTTGCCTGACTTATGCCAATTACGTATAGTTATCGGAGAAACGCCTATTCTTTTTGCTATTTCACCTGTGGTCAGTCTTTTCACGTTTACACCTCTTCCTATATTACATGTATCTTATATATAACTATAATTCATTTTTTAATTATTTACCAATCTCAACTATACACTTAAGTTTACTATTTATAACACTTTTTCATAACTTTGAAATTTAGTAATATCATACTTTCCATCTTTATAATTTGAAATTTTATACCATAATTTTTCTGTAGTTTTATCTTCATAATTTTTATTTTGTTTAATTAATTCTGCTACCTCTTGTTTGTTCTCTGTGGTATATACATCTGACGAATAACTACTTTCTGGAGAAGTGCCTGTACCTACATCCTTACCATCTATAACTACATTTTTATTATCTTTTAAATTAGGATAAGATGCTCTGAGGCTTTTCATGTTATTAGAAAACGATTCCCATGAATCCCACACAAAAAACTTTCCATTAAATTTATCTGCTATATTGCTAACTTCACTAATTGGTAATTCTTTTTCTTGGTCTTTTTCCATATTAGCTACTTTTTGATTTTGTTTTACAGTTTCCTTGTTTTCTTTTTTCATTTCCAAAATATCGTCTTTAATTTTGTCATCTTCTTTGTATTTATTATATAAATTAATACTCATAAACAATATAACAATAATTGAAATAGTTATAATAACGCTAAGTACTGTATTTACAATCGGTTGATTATTTTGCATACAGACCACCACCTTTTAATTTGCCATGTTCATCAAATGTTAACGACATTAAATCATAGTCATCGTTTATTTCTTTTTCATGATAAGTAGTATCTATATTAAATAGTACTCTTACATCTTCGCCCTCACTTTGAGCCGAGAAATTTTTAATTTTATAATCAAACGGACTATAATATTTCAAATAATCTTCGTGTTTACTATTTTCATCGAGTACTATTTTATGACTCTGAACAGTAAATAGCCCCCTCATTGCTTTATAAGCTGAACCATCATCACTTTCGCTATCATCATGATATTTATGATCTAAAAATGAATCTAACTTACTCTTGGTTTGCTTTTCATATTCCTTAACTTCGTCTTGATTCAAATTTTCCACAAATTTTTTATCCTTAACTACTTCAATATTATCCTTTTCTGATTTCAAGTTAGCTATTACTCTATTTTGTTTCACCATAAGAATAGTTAAGATTACAATCGCAATAATTATGATGACTATAACTGTCACTTGGATTTTTGTTTTTACGTTTTCCATAATTATGACCTCCTTATTTTTTAGGTTTATTTCCTACGCCACCAAAGAATTTAATATCGCCGTCTGTACCATCAATAACTGTATAATATAACGTTCTGCTTGGTGCTGGATCAGGTGTTAAATTTGTACTAGCCATAATCCACTTTCCATCATCCATAACTGCTGCTACTACACCTGTATGTCCAACAGTCGGGTCTGCAGCTCCTGCTTGAGGCGGATCACTACTAAAGCCATAACCTACTGTAGGTTTTTTAGTAACTTTAGCACCTTTATCTTTATATACTTCATGCACTCTATTACCATTAGTTGTTTTACCATCATCAGAAGGTTGCTTACCTTTCCATAATTGATTCATGTAAGCCCATGTAAATTCAGTACATAGACCTTTATCACCAAATTGTACAAAAGGTGAACCTTTATAATATTCTTCTTTAAACTTAGGTAGCTTAATCTTATCTTGGTATTTCTTTGGTAAATCTTCGTATTTGTAATTACGACCTATTGTTTTACCAGGTTTACCATTTACTTTAGTACTGTCTCCAATATGACTGCCATCTCCACTACCAGAGTTACCATCACCATCTCCTGTATCTTCACATGGATCATCTGAAGTCTCTTTTTCATTGCTGTTATCACTTGATGAAGCTCCTGAAGACTTACTACTACCTTTACCTATTTTTTTAATTTTTTCTTTATCTTTTTTACCATCCATACCATTAGATTTCATATAGGCTAATACTTTTTTTGCATTGCCCCCACGTTCTTCTCTAATTTTAGAATCTGAATCCGCTGACCTTTCCCAATTATTATGAAAGTTTATCGCTTCTAGTACTGGGTCATCTTTTGAGTCTTCAGCCAATTGTTTTAATATATCTGTATATCCTTCATCACCATTGACCATATAATCCATTTGTACTTTTGTTTCCCACCAATTAGCACCGTCATGTTTGTTTTTTGCCCATTTAACCAATGCATGGTGTCTTTCAAAGCTCCATTGACCAAAACCAATACCTAATTCGCCTTCAGTAGCAGCTTTTGCAGTTTTAGCTCCACTATTACCTGGTTCATTTGATGTTGGGTCTAATTGAGACTCAGTTATCCAATTACTTATAATTCCAGCTATCAATTCTGACGAGAATCCATAATCATCATGTAGCACTTCGTATATTTTTTTGATATTCTTTTTATTGGGTATATCATCGCCCTTACTTGAATCACTACTATCAGCTTCAGAATCATCTTTTTTACTCTTATTAGTCGTACCACTATCATCTGTCGAACAGCCTTGTTGAGCATCAAATATAACGCTACTATCAGCTTTAGCAATCGAAGGTTCGTGTAATAACGTGGCACTCATTAAAAATATAATCATTGTTCTTAATATTATATCTTTAAACAAAAGCCTCCATTTATCCCTGACCATTCATACTCACAACCTTAATAATTATTATAATATATGGTATAATAATACCATATAAAATTATAAAAAAGAAAGGACAATATTAATGGAAAATAATATACTAGACATTAAAACAGACGATGATTTATTATCCAATAACAGCACTTTCGAGCCTAAACAATATTACAAATCGATTGATCACATGCAATCTCTTATAAATACATTCGAAGAAAAATCTCAAATTATTAACAATACTTTCCATACTTTAAAGGAGGGTAAGATAACAAAGGAATTAAGTTTTACTCAAAGAGATGAATTAATAACTTCACTTGAAAAAGAAAAAAGTAATTTAGAACAACTATTTGTAGATTATATTCAAAGTTTGGAGAATGATATAGACAAACTAGATAAACGTCGGATTAATAGTAGTGTTGATATAGATATTTTTAACGACTATATACCTGAGGAGTCACCTAAAGAAACAAGAATTACATCAAGCTTCTTCCATAAATTAAAAAAATAGTAACTAACATTGTTATTGAAGGACAGAGACAAAGTTTCTCAGTCCTTTTTTAATAATATATAGGGAAAAGGGGATTTATAAATGGAAAATGAAATAATAATCACACGTGATAAAACAAATGAAAGATTAACATTTCAAGCAAAAGGAGAAATTGATTTTTTAGAAAAGATTACTGCTACTGTTTTGTCAGAATTTAATGACCACACTATTAATCATGATCCAAATCTTGTAAAAGGCTATGATTCTCTAAACGGATATATTGGTGAAACAGTAAATATTTCTAAATCAGATGAAAATGTTCCAGAACACTATTTAACTGGTATTAAAACTTTTGAAGATGGTTCAAAAAAATATAAATGTAGGTATATATGTTCTCGTTGTGGAGTCAAGGAGAATAAATATTTAACTAAATACTCAGAGTATGCA
>NZ_JBICNX010000055.1:0-5868 GCF_043107035.1 Staphylococcus sp. 231237_7MaSpsaltlick | reverse complement strand
CCTTCAACTACTTCAAATTCAACTGATTGACCTTCTTCTAATGATTTGTAACCTTCTTGGTTAATAGCTGAGAAGTGTACGAATACGTCGTTTTCTCCTTCAACTTCGATAAAACCAAAACCTTTTTCAGCGTTAAACCATTTTACTGTACCTTGTTTCATAACTGTGAAACCTCCAAGACTAAAATTCATTCAATATGCGTTATTCGCATATTACAAAAAATACAATTTCACAGTTATCTTCTGTTGACACAATATTCTTTGCAATATGGAATAAAACTATTGCTTAAATAAGAGTATAATGCATTGTATACATAATTGCAATACAAATGTGAAAAAACAATTTATTAAATATTTGGTAAATTAAAATATACTTCATTATTGTTTAATACAATATAGCTATAAAAAATCTGTAAATCTTCATCACAATCCCTACAAAATCCTAATTCACAATTATTATAAAATGCATGAATATTGTGCTTTCCTACTAAATAATTATCGTAATCAATTTTACTTTTGTTAAGTAATGATTTATAACAAGTCATCATTTCTTCATACGTGTTAAAGTCATGTTGCTCAATAATGTGATCTGTCCAGTCACTAAATAACCACCAGCCTTCGTAATCAGCACGAATTTTTGCAACTGTCCACATAATGCTTTCCCCTTTCAATGTCGCATAGCATGTTAAAGCAATTTGAATTTATATGTAAAACATTCAACTATAATACTTACATGATACTCTTTGTTCTATGGTTATTTTAATAGTTCTTTGATAGTTCCCCCACACTAGTTATGTATCGAACAATGTGATTTGTTTTCAAAATATCTAGTATATGTTTTAGAAAAATACCTATGTGTAATATTCTAACGAGTTGACATACAAAATCAAGTTATCTGTCTCATACTTTTGGCCTATAGACAAGTCAACAATAAACTCAATTATTAGTTTTGTAGAGTGAAATTGCGTATAATAAGTTTAAGAGGTGATTATATGCAATGCAAGCATGTTAAAGTATTTGGCATAGTTCAAGGTGTAGGCTTTCGTTATTATACAGAAAGATTAGCACACAAATATGGAATTGCCGGTACTGTTGAAAATGTAAGTGATTATGTTGAAATATTTGCTCAAGGCGAAGCAGATTCATTAGCACAATTCATTGATGCTGTAACACAAGGTGCATCGCCTGCTTCGCATGTTGAAGATTATATAATTGAAGAATCAGATATAAATCATTCTTGGAATAAATTCAGAACAATATAAAGGAAGATGACAATTGAGATATAATATTTCTCGAATTATAGGGACAATTATTGCATTTCCGATTGCTGTTATCGCATGGTTCATTAGTATTTTTGCTTTTGACATCTATATGTTCTTTGATTTACTTATTTCAGCGGCAACATTCTTTGTAGTTTATTTCCCTACTCAACGTCTAACTTCTCGTAGATATTTAATTGAAATTGGCTTATCTCGCAGAGACTATCATTTTGTTAATAGCCAATTAAATAATGCTCAAGATAAAAATAGAAGAATATTAAAGTCATTTGTAAATGTGAGAAGTATTAAAGATTTTAGACAGGTAAATGATATATATCGTATTTCTCGTGCTATATTTTTGGCTGTAAAGCAGCGACCTGCATCATTTTTCAAAGTAGAAAGTTTCTTCTATTCACATATCGATAATGCATTGAATTTAATTGAGTCATATACAAGATTGGCAAAGTCACCCAAAAAATCTAAGGCTGAAAAGCAAAAACTTGAACAAACACGCATCACTTTAGACGAGGTCAAAAGAACATTAATAGCTGATTTAAAACGGATAAATGAAGATGATTATAATATGTTAGATATAGAGATGGAATTGAACAGAATGGAACAAAATAGAAAGAAGTAAAATAGATGACTGGAGTGAACATTGATGGATAGAGAACATGATTTTATTAATTCACATCCATTAGATAAATATATTGATGAACGCACGGAAGATCAATCTGAAAAAATTAATAAAGCTAAGCAATATTCGCCAGAAGAACAACAAAAAATAAATGATTTAAGTCAAAAAATAAAGCCGATGGATAATGATGATTTATTAAATTATGGTACAGAGGCGCAACAAAAAATGTCACAATTCTCACACCGAATTCTAAATGAAGTGAGAACAACTGATGTGGGACCTGTAGGTGAATCATTAAATGGATTAATGAGTAAACTGAAATCTGTAAATGCTGATGAATTAAATCCAGAAAATCAATCCAAGTTTAAAAGACTGTTTAAACGTACTAAGGCATCCGTCAACGAAATATTTTCTAAAATGCAATCAGTAGGTTCACAGATTGATCGCATCTCAATTGAGTTAGATAAACATAAAAATAATTTAAAGCAAGACGTTGGCATGCTAGATGAATTATATGATATGAACAAGGATTATTTCGACGAATTGTCTTTATTTATTGAAGCAGCAAAGCAGAGAAGAGACCAAATTCAACAGGAAGAGATACCACAATTGGTTTCTAAAGCTAAAGCAACTGGAAATCAAATGGATGTTCAAGCGGCATCAGATATGGAACAATTTGTTGATAGATTGGACAAGCGTATATATGACTTACAACTTTCTCGACAAATTGCCATTCAAACGGCACCACAAATTAGAATGATCCAAAATGTCAATCAAGCTTTGGCTGAAAAGATACAAAGTTCTATATTGACGAGTATTCCCTTGTGGAAGAATCAAATGTCTATTGCGCTTACATTAATGAGACAACGTAATGCTGTTTCAGCACAGAAAGCAGTCACAGATACAACGAATGATTTATTGCTAAAAAACTCTGAATTGTTGAAACGGAATGCGATTGATACTGCGACGGAAAACGAACGTGGCGTCGTAGATATTGATACATTGAAGACCACACAAAAGGATATTATTGAAACGATTGAGCAAACGTTGCAAATTCAAGAGCAAGGTAGGACAAAACGTCAACAAGCTGAAACTGAACTTATTGACTTAGAAAATGAATTACAACACCAATTGCTTGATTTAAAGAGACAAAAGCACAATTAGTTTTGGTAAATAATAATTAGAGTATCGTATTTTGGACAAATATTACAGAAAAATAGCACTCAGATGAATGAATTGAATTTATCTGAGTGCTATTTTTCATACTATCCGTATTATCGGCTCGCTTTCCTAGGGGACAGCCTCAGCCTGTAGTCTTCAGCCCGTCCTGTTCCCTCAGGAGTCTCGCCAATATACGTAGAAAAACATTTGTGACTTTTAAATTACCATCCACTTAAATTGTTGTATTCAATTTGTCTTGTTAGTGTTGGCAAATAAATCATTAAATAAATAATAATTGAGCTGTTGGCTTATTATTCATATTATTCGTATTATTGGCATACTTTTCTAGAAGGCAGCTTCAGCCTGTAGTCTTCACATCCCCCTATTACCTTTAAAATCTCGCCAACATGCTTCTCCGAAGAATTATGGTTTAACATTCACATATACTTTTTAAATATCTAATAGGAACGTATCATTAGTTTAATAAGTAAAAAAACTTCCTTTAAAAGACGCACTGTAAATGTCATCACTTTAAAGGAAGTAGAATCATAAATAACTGTATTTAATTATGATGATAACAATTATTTGTTTAACTGTTATTTCTATGTTTAAATCAAAATTTTAATATATAGTATCTCTATTCTTTTTCATACACTATAGGTGATTGTTTTTTAACAAATGCGGCAACGATATACCCGATAATAGTAAAGATAACTGCTATAGGGAACCATTCTAACGAGTACTGCTTTAATGGTAGACTATCGATAAAATTAAGCTTTAACCATCCCTGTGTATGGATAACACTTAAAACTGAGATGATTGAAACGATAGCAATTGGTATTTGTTGTGCTATTGGTTTTGTAGGTATTAATCTTGCCAATAAGATTAATAAAATTATAGTAATTGCTACTGGATATACAATGCTTAGAACTGGTACAGACATTGTAATTACTGAATTTAATCCTTGGTTTGCTAATATAAAGCTAATGATCGTAAAGATGATAACATAAGCTTTGTATGAAAGTTTAGGAAAAATTCTGTGGAAGTATTCTGCAACTGCCACTACTAACCCACAAGCTGTTGTTAAACAAGCAAGTGCAACAATAATACCTAGTAGATATTTACCAAATGTTCCAAATCCAATACTAGCTACTGTTGTTAGCAAGTATGTACCGATGTTTTGATCGTTTGCTTTCAGGCTAGCAATTTTTCCTGAAGATAAATTCATATGGTTACCGATAAAGCCTAGTGAAACATATATAAATAATAAGGCAATAGCCGCAATTAAACCTGCAATTAAAGTTTGTTTGAAGATTTTGTTTGCATGAGTAATGCCTGTTGCTTTAACTGCGTTCACTACAATCATTGAGAATGCAATAGCCGCAATTGCATCCATTGTTAAATACCCATTTGTAAAACCTTGTGAGAAACCAGTAAAGTTTGATGTGAAACCTTCTGCTGCTTGGCTACTAGGATTTCCGTGATAATCCATAAATCCTTTTACAATCATTGCTAAAATAGTAATTAATAATAATGGTGTAAGAATAGAACCGATTCTGTCGACCATTTTATTAGGATTAATACATAGATATAACACAATTAAGAAATATATAACTGTAAATATAAATAATGCAAGACTACTATTTGTGTGTGCAATTGGTGTCACTGTCATTTCAAATGATGTTGATGCTGTACGTGGTATTGCAAATAGCGGTCCAATTGTTAAATAAATAATAATTAAGAATACAATAGAAAACTTAGGAGAAATCTTATTTAAAGATCCAATATAGCCTTGTTTATCTAATGCACCTACGATTACACCGAGTAATGGTAAACCGATTCCTGTTAATGCAAATGCTAAGATAGCTGGCCAAAAGTATTCCCCACTATCTAGACCTAAACTAGGTGGAAAGATTAGGTTTCCTGCCCCAAAAAACATGGCAAATAATGTGAAACCGATAATCCAAGTATTTTTATTCATTTTTGTTGCTCCTTCTAAATTTAAAAATAATCTTACCTATTCTATCATGTCTAAAAATATTTATCTATATAAATTTCTGAATATTTAAATAGATAGACGAATATTTATTAAACATTTAAAAGGATTTTAAGAGTAGTTTTTTTAGTAAAGGTGATAAATGACTAGGTAAATTTTCTACGCCTTCAACGAATAAAGCATATTGACCATAAATATTGTGAATCGTCTGCTCAATGTCCTCTGTTATCGTGTCTTGACTTAAAAATACATTAAAGACTTCTAACCCCATTTTCCTCGCAGTTTCCACAGCTTCATAAGTATCTAATATACCATCTTGACTGTAATTATAAGCAGATGGTTCACCATCAGAGAAAACAATAAGGAAACGTTGATTATGCGAACGACGTAACAATCGATCACTCGCTATTCTGATAGCTACGCCGTCACGGTTATCATCTTGAGGCGTAAGTGCCATAATCCTTGGTCCATCTTTAGGATTCGTAGAGTAATCATAGCTAATTATTTCATCGATAATATTAGGTTGATTTAGGTTATCAGCATCAAATGCATCTTCGTTAAATGCCAGAATTTCATGTTTCACATTTAAAGATTTTAATGTTTCATGAAAGAGCACCACACCTTTTATCGTTTCTTCCATTTTATCTTGCATGCTAGCAGAAGCATCTATTAATAATGTGAAAGTAGCATCGAAAGATTGGCTCAAATCTTGCTTTTTGTAGAATAATTTATATTGATCATCGATAAACCAATTAAGTAAATTCTTTTGTAATCTACCTTTTGTTAAATTATGTCTTGCATCTTGTGATTCACGAT
>NZ_JBICNX010000054.1:0-6426 GCF_043107035.1 Staphylococcus sp. 231237_7MaSpsaltlick | reverse complement strand
AGCCAATATTATAAATATAAGAAGGATTGACCGTTGATAATACGATAAAAGCAAGCCCTAATATGTCCATTGAGTTGTCAATAACACGCTTAGGAAGGCTAATTACAATGATTGCTGTCAGTATTGCTCTCGTCGCACTTGGAATAAAATTTGTATAAAATAAATAGCCAGTCAAGACAACAATCAATGTAACTTTAATTAATATTATTGGTATTTTCAATCGATTTAACACAAAACTTATGACAAATATCAAAATAGCAATATGTGTACCACTAACAGCAGATAAATGATAAATACCAGTTTCCTTCAATTTCTCTAAATAATGTTCATTAATAATGGTAGTATCACCAGTAATTAATGCTAAAATACGATCTGTATTTTTAAAGTGTAATGTAGATAACCTCTGTTCTAAAAATAATTTATGGTTATCTAGCAAACCGGTCACAACATTGTTCTTTGAAGTATAACAACTTGCTAAGTCGATTTTTTTAATAAGCATATGCGCTTTATGATTAAAGTGATGCTTGAATGGCTTTATTTCTGCATTAATACGACAAGTCTTGTTCACAATGCTATTTGATTTTATCGGATTTATTTCACTGTTATTAAAATATGAAAATTTAAATTCTTTGTTGTCATAGCGTAACTTGCCAGTCACTTTTTTATTATCAAGTGACAAACGTCCAAGAAAAGTGACTTGGTCATGTTCTAGTTTTTTATTGGACATTTGGTAATGTTCGGCTTTGCTATGTACATAATGATTGTAAAATAAAATAAAGCTAGCAAATGGTATCAATATAAGTATAACTATTTTAAAATTGCTGAACTTCTTATTAATAGCAATAAACAATAAAATTAAAAATAGAAATACCGAGATCAACTTAACACGTAGCCATAATACGCCAACTAAATACGCTATAGCATAATATATCAAATTATGATTTATTGACTAAATATTGAGCTACATGATGCTGATTAAACGGAATTTTTTTATAAATAATACCAGATTGATCTAATAGCTTTAATGCATATTCATGGTTGTGATAGTCTTCCGCATAGTAAATAGTCTTAATTCCTGCTTGGATTATTGATTTTGTGCAATTCAAACAAGGGAAATGAGTAACATATATTGTTGCATCTTCAGTAGAAACGCCCTGCTTCGCACATTGAAGTAAAGCGTTCATTTCTGCATGTATTGTTCTAATACAATGTCCGTCTTGAATAAGACAACCTTCATCTATACAATGTACTTCTCCTGACACTGATCCATTATACCCACCTGCTATTATACGATTATCCTTTACTATTGTTGCCCCAACCGATAAACGTTCACATGTTGACCTTAATGCTAACAAATGACTTTGTGCCATAAAATATTCTTCCCATTTTATGCGATCCATGATGTTTCCTCCAATGTCGATTTTATTATAGATTTATTTCTATTATGACAGATTTCAACAAAAATCTATACGATAAAATATTCTCGTAACTTTTCAAATGTTTTTACGCCAATCCCATTTACTTTCTTTAAATCTTCAACTGTAGTAAAAGCACCATTTTCATTTCTATACTCAATAATAGCCTTAGCTTTACTTGAACCGATTCCAGGGACGTTTTGTAATTCTAATTCTTGAGCAAGATTTAAGTTAATCTTTGTATTGTCAGTTTTTGCTGACTTATTTACATTATTTTCATTTAGTGATTTCGATAAATTAGGTTGTGAGACTTCACCTTTTTTGGGAATATAAATCACCTTTTGATCTACTAATTTTTCTGAAAGATTAATTTGACTTAAATCAGCATCATGTTGAACACCTGCTTTTTCTAACAGTTGCTTAACTCTATCCGTGCTTTTCATTTCATATAAATCCGGTCTTTTAACAGCACCCTTTAAATCTACAAAAACAGTCGTAGTTTGTTTAGCGTCAGTTGATTTGTCTTTATTTGAACTTTTAGTTTGATTGCTATGAAGATCATTTGATGCAAAATGTTCAATGTTATCTCCTTTATGTTGAACAATATCTTGTTGATTATTAAAGTTACTCAATAATAAAAATATAATGATTACGCACAATACACAAATACAAATTAAGAAATAGCGGTATTTTAATACAAACGATTTAATGTGTTCTATTATTGGTAGCATAAAAAATCACTCCTCAATACATTACACGTATCAAGGAGTGTTTTTACTTTATTTTTTTACAATAAAAAACAAGCGGTGCCCGTTTTCATCATCTTTATTATTTATATCAAAGTCTAAAAATGTTTTTATCTTAGTAAATCCAGTTTGCTTTAGCATATCAATGTATTCATTTTTAGAATAGGTTCTTTGATAATGTGATTCATTAAAGCGTTCGTATTGTCCATTCTCTTTTTTAATAAAGAATGACATATCATGCCATACGCTATGTTTTTCCTCACCTTGTACAGCTTCCCATCCTAAATAAATATCTTCTGACTCATCAATGTAACTCTGATTATTAAAAAGTGTATCCATTTTGTGAGTCGTATGAACATCAAACATTAACACGCCATCAGTCATTAAATGCTTATTCACATGTTGAAATGTAGCAATAACATCATCTTGGTCTTGTAAATAATTTAATGAATCACAAAAAATAGTAATCACGTCAAATTGTCTGTTGAAATCAAAATCTGTCATATCTCCTTCAAGCCAATTCACATGTGTTGATTTTTGTGAAGCCATCGCTAACATATCAACGCTTAAATCCATGCCCGTGACATCATTATAAGTTGATAATAGTGATGTAAAACTGCCTGTTCCACAACCAATATCTAATATAGATGCGTTATCTTTAGCATACGTTTGAACAATATCTAACCATGCATCATAGGGTTGATCTAATGTAAGTTGATCATAGAACAAACTCATTTCTTCATATTGAACCATAATTAATAAACAGCCTGTCCATATGTTTCTAACGGTGCATCTTGATATAATTTCTCAATATTGTAATAGTCTCTTTCATCTTTATGGAATACATGGATTACAACATCAGCTAAATCAATTAGAATCCATCTCGCTTCATTAAAACCTTCCATACGTTTCACTTCGATGTCTGCCTCGTTTGCCGCTTCTTTGACAGCACGTGCAATTGATTGAACTTGTCGTTCATTATTACCATGGCATATTACAAAGTAATCTGTCATATCACTAATACCTTGCATTTTTAACGAAATTATATCTTCTGCTTTTTTACTCTCTGTTGCTTCGACAGCAATGTTTAATAATTGATCTGAATTCATTTAATCATCCTTTACTCTTTCGTCACTATAATTGTAATAATTCAAGCATGCAATCGTCGCGTCAAATACATTGATATCTTTACCAATCAAATACATAACAGTGCGCTTAGATATTTCATAAATTGTTTTATCTAAGCTACCTTGATTGTATGCTAAATCACGAATTTCTTCAACGCCTGGGGTCTTACGTCCAGGTTCAATGTAATCTGCAACAAAAACAAGCTTTTCCGTTTTTGTCATTTGTGCTCTACCCGTCGTATGATATTCAATCGCACTTAATACTTCATCATCGTATACACCATATTTTTCCTTCATGATAACAGCGCATACTGGTCCGTGTAAAATTTCCGAACCGTAGCTTAATAATTTACTATCTAGATTGTGTTTTGTAACAATTTGATACATTTCACCTAAATCATCATATTTTGAATAATCATGTAAAATACCTGCTAATTCTGCTTTATCTTTATCTCCGTCATATATATCCGCTAGTTTCACAGCAGTTTCTGCAACTCTCAGTGAATGCTCAAATCGCTTTTGCGGCAATTTTTCCTTTACAATGTCTATTGCTTGATCAATTTTCATATAACCCTTCCTCTCGTATATAATGTTCTACACTTGAGGGTACAAGTACTTGAATATTGTTCTTGCGTTTCACATTCTCCCTAATTAATGTTGAACTTATATCTATGCGTGGAATATTAATTGCTACCATACCATCTTCAACATCCTGTGTTGATTGGCCTCTATTAACAATTACAAAAGTGATTTTGGCTTTTAGTTCATCAATCCTATACCATTTATCAAGTTGATCATACTGATCCGTGCCTATTACAAAATATAATTTTGCTGTTGGATATCGTTCCAACATTTGCAAAATCGTATCGAATGTATAGCTTTGACCTTTACGTTCTATTTCATCTAAACATATTTCACCGAAACCGAGTTCATCGATTGTACGCTTAATCATTTCAACTCGAAATTTCGCATCTAAATATTCATCTTGTACTTTTAATGGCGACATATAACTTGGTAAAAATATAAATTTATCTGGTTTTATCGCATGATTAACTTCGCTAGCTACAACCATGTGAGCTATATGAATCGGGTTAAATTGCCCACCGTAGATTACAATAGATTTTGTCATTATGGTAATTGAATTTGTTTATTGTCTGTTGATTCTTTGTATAATACAATCATTGACCCGATTACTTGTACAATTTCACTTTTAGTTGCATCACTTAAACTCTGCGCCAAATCATTTTTATCTTCAAAATTATTTTGTAACACATGAATTTTAATCAATTCTCTATTTTCAAGTGTATCCTTTATTTGCGTTACCATATTGTCACTAATTCCAGATTTTCCTATTTGGAAAGTTGGATCCACATTATGAGCTTTACTTCTTAAAAATCTTTTTTGTTTACCTGTTAACATTGTAAATTCTCCTCTATAACCTTTTTAATACTGCTTCTTTCATAACTTTAATATTAGGCATTTTTCCTGTCCAAATCTTGAAACTTTCAGCACCTTGGTAAACAAACATATCTAAACCATTATGGATTGGATTGCCATTTTCTTCTGCTTTTTCTAATATCGGTGTTTTAAATGGAATATAAACAATATCACTTACTAATGTGTGTTCTGCTAAATTATCAAGATTTATTGGAATTTCTTTGTTACTTTTCATACCCGCTGGGGTCGTATTTATAATAATGTCAAATTCAGATAATGCAGATTCCGCATCAGTCAGTGAAATTTTATTTATATCTAAATTCCAATTATCAAATCGAGACATCGTTCTATTAGCAACCGTTAGTTTTGGTTGAACATATTTAGTTAGTTCATTTGCAATCCCTTTACTCGCACCACCAGCACCAAGCATTAATATATAAGCATGCTCTAAATCGGGATACACTTGCTTTAATCCAGTTACATACCCAATTCCATCAGTATTATAACCAATCCATTTATCATTCACTATTTTGACTGTATTAACTGCACCTACAGTTTCAGATTGACTATCAATTTCATCAAGATATGGAATGATATTTTCTTTATGTGGAATTGTAACATTAAATGCTTCTATACCCTTTTCAGTTATTATTTCTTTAATTAAATGAAATTTTTCTTGGGGTATATCAATTGCTTCATAAGATGCATCTTCATCATGTAGTGCTTCAAAATTCGCATTATGCATAGCAGGTGATAATGAATGATCTATTGGATTTCCGATAACCGCGTATTTCATAATTTACCCCCTTACATAATTGAATTTCTTAAAATAACATCAACATTCTTAGGTACACGGACAATAACCTTTGCACCTTTATCAATTGTGATAAAGCCAAGTCCAGAAATCATCACATCACGCTTTTCTTTACCCGTTTCGAGACGTACAGCTTTAATATTTTGTAAATCAAACTGCTTTGGATCATTCGGCGGTGCTAATAATGAACCAATTTGATTTTTCCATAGCTCATTTGCTTTTTCAGTCTTGGTCCTGTGTATATTTAACTCATTTGAAAAATAACAAACTAACGGACGTTTGCCACCACTTACATAGTCAATACGTGCTAAACCACCAAAGAATAACGTTTGCTCTTCATTTAGTTGATAAACACGCTGCTTAATTTCATTTTTCGGCATAATCGTTTTAAGCTCTTTGTCACTCACAAAGTGTGTCATTTGATGCGCTTGAATAATACCAGGTGTATCAAACATGAACGATGTTTCATCTAATGGAATATCTATCATATCTAAAGTTGTACCAGGGAAACGTGATGTTGTTACGACATCTTTTTCTCCTACACTACGTTCAATTAATTTATTAATCAAAGTTGATTTCCCAACATTTGTCGTTCCAACGATATAAACGTCATCATTTTTACGAATACTATTGATTGATTCTAACAATTCTTCAATTCCTTCATTCTTCATCGCTGAAATAAGGACAACATCATCAGCTTCCAACCCGTATTTTCTTGCGGTTTTTTTCAACCATTCTTTAACACGACGCTTATTAATTTGCTTAGGTAATAAATCTAATTTATTAGCTGCTAAAATAATCTTCTTATTGCCTACGATTCTTTTCAAAGCATTGATAAATGATCCTTCAAAGTCAAATACATCTACCACATTGACAATTATGCCATT
>NZ_JBICNX010000053.1:0-6590 GCF_043107035.1 Staphylococcus sp. 231237_7MaSpsaltlick | reverse complement strand
TTGAGCGTTGTCTCGGTTGAGATTTCCAACGATCGTCATTGCATCAAAACTTAATTTTGGATCAGATATGCACACAGTATGTGCGTCCAACCGGCTATTAGAGTAGCCGGTTTTAGAAAAATTGTCTAAATCGTGATTTTCCAAATGATTTGAATGATTTGCATGATTGTTTTTATACATAAAAAATCGACTCCTTAATCTCAATTTCGTTTAAGGAATCGCTCACCCAAATATATATCTTGATGTATATTTAAATATCGTTTAATATCTAAATATACAAGATTATAAAAACAACTCAGTGTTTTTTTCTTTGAATGATGTCGTTCACAAACTTTGGTCAGGGCGTGAGCGACTCCTTTTTATTTTGTTATTAATATAACACTATCAAAAGACTTGGTCTAATCAGATCAAGTCTTTTTTTATTTAAGCATTTGTATTATCTGGTAAACAGTTAAAACTACTAAAACACCAAGTACATACTTACTTGTTATAAAATTCTCAAAGGCTTCTCTGAATTTCATTTCTTCAACTCCTTTTATTGCTTTATTCCAATTTCCTTATTGGTCGGAACCTACAGGGCTTTATGTGTTGTTGAGTTGGTACTTTCTTGGGATTAATCCCAATTCAAGTCCAACCAACTCGCTAACAAGTTAGCTAACACATAGCCCATTCCAACCAATAAGTTTTCTCGGCATAAATGCATGTTCTATAAGTGCATACCTCTATCTCGTTTTTGATTCTTTTGTTGTTCTTGTTGCTGTTCCTGTTCTGAATATAATTCTGGATTCATTTTTTTATCTAAGTTTCCTGCTAAACCATTTAGTTTTGGTTCATCTTCTGTTAACTTATTAACTCTTTCCGCAAAGGTATTTCTTCCTAAAACTCGTTCTAACTCTTTTAGTAAGATTTTTAAAAGCTTTAACGCTATTTCTATATTCTCTTTAAGTGGCTTTGCATTTTCGTAAAGTTGGTTAAAATTATCGTCTGCGTTTTCAATACGCTCAACTGCTTT
The DNA here is from genome assembly GCF_043107035.1 of Staphylococcus sp. 231237_7MaSpsaltlick. Classification (NCBI taxonomy): domain Bacteria; kingdom Bacillati; phylum Bacillota; class Bacilli; order Caryophanales; family Staphylococcaceae; genus Staphylococcus; species Staphylococcus sp. 231237_7MaSpsaltlick. The sequence continues at coordinate 5,578 of NZ_JBICNX010000053.1, read as the reverse complement.
ATTTAATAAATCATCTTTCTCTCGTATTTCCTTATCTTTATCATCTAAGGCTCTACCAGACTTTATATACTCGTAATCTTCCGAAATATCTTGAGCAGCTTTTATCTGTTTCTGAAATTCATTGAAATCTTTTTGGCTTATTACAACATTTCCAGTTTCTTGTATTTCTTTGCTAAATAAACCACCTACTTTTTCAGTTTCTTGCTCATACGGAACATTTATAGGCTTTTTAAGCGTATTTAACGATTTTTGGTACTCTTGCATTAATTTATCGTTCTTTTGCTTTATATGGTCTGTTTTTTGGCTCTCACGTTCATATTCTTGCTTATGATATTCTGTTTTTTGTTTATACTGACTTATTTGCTCATGTTTAGCATTTGTTACTTGTCTTGATTGCCCACGTTCTAAATCATATCCTCGTTGTTTAACATGCTCATTAAATCTATCTTGAAACGCTGTTAAAGCTTTTTTATTACCTACAACTTCTTTAGCACTTAAACGACCATCATCAGTTATTGGAACAACGCCATAATGCATATGTGGTGTTTTTTCGTCCATGTGAACTGTTGCATATAATAAATTATCTTTACCGTATTCTTGTTCTAAAAACTCTTTAGCATATTCAAAAAACTGCTTTGTATCTTCTGGCGTTTGATTATCAAAGAAATCATTGTCTGATGTAATTAAACCATCAATGTGTTTAATCGCGTCTGTTCTAATTTTTCTTTTGCCTGTATAATTCTGTTCGATTTTTTCATCAATCAAGTTATTAAAATTCTGTTTATTAGCATTTACCAAATCATAATTTAAGTAAGTTTTACTATGGTCTATATCTTCATTTTCATAATTATTATTTTCTCTTTGAACATGTTTTTGTATGCCCGTTGTATTTGTTCCAGATTTAACTTTTGAAACTCTAACAATGGAATAAGACATATAAAAATCACTCCTAAGCACAAAGGTTTCATGTGTATTTAATAGTTTAAGTCTAACACACTAGACTTATTTTTAATAAGTCGTTAATACGTGTGCTCTGCGAGGCTTAAACCTGTTTTTGCTAACGCAAAAAATGAGTGGCAAAATGCTAGCCACTCATAGTTCTAAACCAAAATATAATATAACTATTCAAACTGCTTTTCAGAACGTTTAAATACAATAATCGTCAAAAGACAACATAAAATAATAAGGATAGCCATGGCTACAAGAATATTACTATACACTCCAGAAGAATAATTTATAAATTCCAGAACTAGTTTACGATTAATCAATTGTAGTGACAATAAACCTCCTACAATTGCTATACCTGTTCCCTCTGATAAAAAACTTGTGAAATTTAGCAAACTCATTCCAGAAGCAACTTCTTCTTCAGAAAGACTACTTGATACTATTTTTGATATAACTGTTTTAGTAAAAGATAATCCGCCCATAACAAATATAAACATAAAAGTAGTCAACCACATACTAAACTCAACAAAAAATGCAATAGTTAAAAAACTTATAGAGATAGACAATGATCCTAAAATAAAAACAAATAATGATCCTTTTCTATCCACTAAAAAACCACCAAAATAACCAAAAACAATAACACTCATGGTTCCAGGAAAAATAACACTATTACCTATTGTCGCTACATTTACATGATAAATAGTTTTCATCATATAAGGCACCATTGATATAAAACCAGCTACTATAGAAAATATTAGCCCACCAGAAAACAAACCAAGCATAAACGGAATGTTTTTCCCTAGTTTAGGATTAATAAAAGGGTTAGAAACTCTTGAAATATGTTTAATAAAAATCACAAAAAAGATTGTGAAGAGTATTAAAAAAGTCCAATTATAATTTGTCGTAAATAACATAAAACATATAATACTTATAGACATTAAAACAATACCTACGATATCTAATGTATTTTTTGTTGATTTACCAGGTACCATTACTTTAATAAGAAAAGGTATAGTTACTATTGTAATCATAGGAAGTATAAGTAGGTAAGACCAATGAATATAATGTGCTATTATTCCCCCTATTGAAGGACCTAACCCTTCACCTAAAGCTACAATTGATCCTATAAAACCAAAGGCTTTGCCTTGTTTTTTTCTTGTAATATTTCTAGCTACAACCACCATAATCAGTGAAGGGAATGCAGCAGATCCTACTCCTTGTACTAACCTACCAAAAATCAAAATAAAAAAGTGATTGTGACCAATAAAAGCAATCAATGAACCAAGACAGCTCAAACTAATACCAATAATTAACAATTTTTTTATATTTATATAATCAGATAATTTTCCATATACTGCTGTTCCTATCGAAAAAGTTAACATATATGCAGTGTTTACCCAGTTTGTAATTCCAGGAGTAGTATTAAAATGATTTGCAATATCAGGTAAAGAAACATTTAAAACCATTTCATTTAATACACTAAAAAATGAAAGAATACAAAGCCAAAATAAAACGCTATAAAACAAACCTTTAAATTTTTTATATAAACTAAACAATTTTACCTCTTTACTTGAGGTGACTAAAGTTTATAGGGGTAAATTATTCTTTCACCTCATATAAATTCCCCAAATTTTTAAATAGACACTTCATAAAAAAATCCTCCTAAATTAGAATAGTTTAAATATATCATTTTTGTTCAGTAATATTAATATGTACACTATTTCCAAAATTTAAATTCATGTTGCCAAAAATCGATTTGTTTTTGCAATTGTTTTTCGTTCGCTTTTAAAGTCGATTTCATTAAGTCCGTTAAATCGACTGGCGAAATTTCTTTTATCAAATTCTTATATTTTGTTCTAGAATTTCTGTGAAGCTTTCCCCATTCTTCTTCATCACTCAATAACATAAAAACTATTGCTCTATCCGCAGTGCGTTGGATAGTTTTCCAATCTGGTTGCAAGATATGTAAATCACTAAAGCAATCATTCCAGTAATCCACCATATCTCTTTTAAGTTCGATTTCTACACGCCATAAATGTTCAGACATAACTTCAGCATCTGCATTATCTTTACGTTCTTGCTTTTTATTATAAATTCTAATAAATCTATTACTATCTCTCACGCCAAAATATTTTGTTTCTGGCTTACCATTACGACCATAAAAAATAGTTTTCTTAACTGCTTTATCAGACATTGCATAGTAGTCACTCAAATCATCTTCAAAATCAAAGGCTAAATCTAATCTTGTAAAACCGTCATCTTCCATGTAGCTTATTATATTTTGTTTTAACCAAATCATTTCATCTCGTGTAAGTTTGTTTGGATTAAATTCAATACGCATATTACGTCTATCCCAACTATCTGCTTTCACTTTGTCATATTCAATATAAACTTTTTCTTGAAGTGCTTTAGCTTTAAACTTTGTTTGAAGAATATCCCAAAGTCTTATTTGGGGCTCTACACTCATAAATTTAGAAAGGGCTTGAGCGTTGTCTCGGTTGAGATTTCCAACGATCGTCATTGCATCAAAACTTAATTTTGGATCAGATATGCACACAGTATGTGCGTCCAACCGGCTATTAGAGTAGCCGGTTTTAGAAAAATTGTCTAAATCGTGATTTTCCAAATGATTTGAATGATTTGCATGATTATTTTTACTCATAAAAAATCGACTCCTTAATTTAATTTAAGAAGTCGCTCACCCGAATATATATCTTGAAGAATAAACTAATATCGTTTAATATCTAGATATACAAATTAAGAACAAAAACATCAACTGTTTTTCTTTAAGGTAAGTCGCTATCACAAACTTTGGCGAGGGAGTGAGCGACTTCTTTTTATTTGCTTATTAATATAACACTATCAAATGTCTTGGTCTAATTGATTAAGACTTTTTTTATGCCTTAAATATTTTATCTTCGCTTTGATACTTACTTAAATACTCGTTATTAATCAACATAGAAATAGCCTGGGACTTACTTAAGCCCATTTGTTCTGCAATTTCTTCAAGTCTTTTCAAAGTATCTTCAGTTAAAGTTATACCTACTTTTGTACGAACCATTTTTACTCCCCATTTCTAACTATTAATAAGTTTATTTTATTCCATTTATACATACATGTCTAGAGATTTCTATACAATAACTCATAAAGTCCCTAAAATGTAGCCTATTTGTAGCTTTGTGAAAAATCGCTATAACCCTTGATATTAAAGGTCTAAACACTTCACAATCTCTGATTTGGCACTCGGCACTTAAAAGGGGGGGTCGTAGTAGTCCCCCTTTTTCCAACTAAATTTGATAAATTCTAAAGCAAAATACAAAAACAGGGCTAACAGATCACTTCGTGAAGTTAGCCCTAAAACCTAAACCATTAACTCAATTTATTTTTTATTCCAATTTCCTTTTTGGTCGGAACCAACAATTCCATGTGATGTTGAGTTGGTACTTTCTTGGGATTAATCCCAATTCAAGCCCAACCAACTCGCTAACAAGTTAGCTATCACATTTCATTATTCCAACCAAAAAGTTTTCTCGGCATAAATGTGGGTATAATTAAATTAGATATACTTAAAACAATTCTTTAAAGGTTTTGAACGCCATTCTATTTTTAGAGTGGCGTTTTTATTTATCTACCTCTACCCCTATCACGTTTTTGCGTATTCTTTTCTTCTTGATATTCTTCAGGATGTATTTGTTTATCTAATATTTGTATCGCCTTTATCATACGACCATTATCTCTACTTACATCATTCATCAAATGCTGGTATTTATTTCTACCAAGAACTTGCTCTAACTTCTCAAAAATCTCTCTAATAACTTTAATAACATTAAGCGCATTATCAAGGTGTTTTTTGAGGTCTTTTATAAACTCATTTGCTCTTGCTAAAGTTTCAGACATATCCTTGTTTTCTTCTCTAAGCTTACTATTTTCATTTTTAAGCTCATTCAACGCTTTACCAGACTTAATATGCTCATAATCTTCTGTAATCGTTTGTGCTGCTTGTATTTGTTTCTGAAAGTTATTAAATTCTTCTTGGCTTATTACAACATTCCCTGTTTCTTGTATTTCTTTGTTGAACAATCCACCTACTTTTTCAGTTTCATGTTCATATTGGACGTTTAAAGGCTTTTTAAGCGTTTCTAATGATTTTTGGTATTGTTCTATCAACTCACTGCTTTTTTGTTGTATATGGCTTAATTTTTGGCTCTCACGCTCATATTCTTGCTTATGATATTCTGTTTTTTGCTTATATCGGTTTACCTGATCATGTTTAGCATTTGTAACTTGTCTTGATTGTCCTCGGTCCAAATCATACCCACGTTGATTAACATATTCGTTAAATCTATCTTGAAACTCTGTTAACGCCTTTTTATTCCCTACAACTTCTTTTGCACTTAATCTACCGTCATCAGTGATAGGGACAACACCATAATGCATATGTGGGGTTTTTTCGTCCATGTGAACTGTTGCATATAATAAATTATCTTTACCGTATTCTTGTTCTACAAACTCTTTAGCATATTCAAAAAACTGCTTTGTATCTTCTGGCGTTTGATTATCAAAGAAATCATTGTCTGATGTAATTAAACCATCAATGTGTTTAATCGCGTCTGTTCTAATTTTTCTTTTGCCT
>NZ_JBICNX010000052.1:0-7026 GCF_043107035.1 Staphylococcus sp. 231237_7MaSpsaltlick | reverse complement strand
ATGACGTTTATTAAAAGCTATAACTTAGTTAATAGATTTTAATAAGTTTGCCATTTCAATTGCGCTAACTGCAGCTTCTGAACCTTTATTACCTGCTTTTGTACCCGCACGTTCAACTGCTTGTTCAATATTTTCAGTAGTTAAAATACCAAATATAACTGGTGTATCCGATACATCATTTGCTTTAGAAACACCTTTCGCCACTTCATTACAAACATAATCGTAATGTGTCGTCGCACCACGAATAACACAACCTAAAGTAATAATTGCATCATATTCATTTTTTTGTGCTAATTTTTTAGCAACTAACGGAATTTCAAATGCACCTGGCACATAAGCAACATCAATATTCTCTGCTGCCACTTCATGACGTACGAGTGTATCTTTCGCACCATCTAACAAACGATTTGTAATAAAATCATTAAACCTACTTACAACTACTGCTACCTTTAAATCAGAACCTATTAATTTACCTTCAAAATTCATATCAAATTTCCTCCTATATTAAGTGACCCATTTTTACTTTTTTTGTATCCATATAATCTTGATTATATTTGTTTGTTGGTACAACAAGCTCAATTCTTTGTGCAATCTGAACACCATAGTTTTGTAAACTTTCAAATTTCTTAGGGTTATTGCTCAATAAATTGACTTGCTCAATACCAAAGTATTTTAAAATTTGCGCAGCATCGGCATAATCTCTTAAATCTTCTTCAAAACCTAGAGCAATATTGGCTGTTACTGTATCATAACCTTGCTCAATTAATTCATACGCTTTTAATTTATTAATTAATCCAATACCTCTTCCTTCTTGTGGTAAATACAAGATTACACCACCGTGTTCACTTATATATTTCATTGATGCCTCAAGTTGTTCACCACAATCACATCTTTGGCTATGGAATATATCACCTGTGACACATGATGAGTGAATACGAACATTTTCTGTCTTTCTAATATCTCCACTGACAATTGCTACAAGTTCTTCATCACTGTGATTCGTTGTAAAGCCATACATGTCAAAGTTGCCAAATTGTGTTGGCATTTTCACTTTTGCCTTAGCTTCGATTGAAGTATCATTATTATTTTTACGATAACGCTCTAAATCTTCAATAGAAATCATAACCAACTGATGCGTTTCTTTAAATGCTTCAAGTTCATCACCCTTAGCCATAGTCCCGTCATCATTCATAATTTCACAAATCAATGCCGCTGGTTTGGCACCTGTTAATTTGGCTAAATCAACAGAAGCTTCTGTATGGCCTCTTCTTGCTAATACACCATTATCCTGTGCAATTAAAGGGAACAAATGTCCCGGTTTATTGAAGTCATTTGCTTGAGCATGCTCTGCGATTAAAGCTCTTGCAGTCATCATTCTTTCGTCTGCACTGATGCCCGTCGTTGTATTAACATGATCCACACTAACGGTAAATTGAGTACCATAAATATCTGAATTATGATTTACCATTGGTGCTAATTCCAATTTATCAGCTATTTGTTTACTTATGGGAGCACATATTAAGCCTCTACCAAAAGTAGCCATAAAGTTAACCGTATTATCATCCATCCATTCAGTTACCGCTACAAGATCGCCTTCATTTTCTCTATTTTCATCATCTACTACTATTACACTTTTACCATCTTTTAAAGCTTGTAGCGCATCCTCTATTTTATCTAATTTCATATATAGCCCTCCTAAAATCCAAACGCTTTAAGTTTGTCAGACGTTAATCCTGAATCAGTTGATTCCATTATTCTTTCAACATATTTGAATAACATATCTGTTTCAATGTGGACTGGATCACCAACACGTTTATCATTCAGTATCGTCGATTTTCTAGTTTCTGGAATAAGATGAATATCAAATTCCGTATCCTTTAATTTAAAAATCGTTAAACTTACACCGTCTACCGTAATAGACCCTTGTTGCACCATTTGCTTAATTAAATTTGAGTTATTTGGTTTGATTGTTACTATTTTCGAATTATCTGAAGCTTGTATTCTTGTAATCTTTGCTACTTCATCGACGTGACCAAGCACGAAATGTCCACCAAAACGACCTTGTCCGCTCATAGCCCTTTCCAAATTAACTTCTTGTGCTTGGTTTAACTGATTTAAATACGTTTTATTTTCAGTACCTTTTATTACTTGTACAGAAAATGAATGATCATCAAATTCAATGACTGTTAAACATGCGCCGTTCACACTAATAGAATCGCCGATATGCATATCTGCCAATATTGTTTTACAGCCGATTGTTAAATTAACCACAGATTGTTGTGTCGATATTTTATTTATTGTACCTACTTCTTCAACGATACCTGTAAACATACTGATTTCACTTCTTTCGCAATTCTAATTTAATATTTTGCTCAAGCAAATTGGAATTCACAATTTCAAATTGTGGTACATCAGCTAAATCAACCACTTGTTCTGTGTGGAAGAATTGATTGTGACCTGAACCACCTATTAATTTCGGGGCATAATATATGATAAGTTCATTGATAAATTCTGTTTGTAAGAATGTAGTTGTTAAGGTCGGACCTGCTTCAACGAGTAATCGACCGACACCTCTCGCATACAAATCTTTTAATATATTTTCAATTGAGCAATGTTCTAATTGTATAACTGTTATTTGCTCGTGTTTACTTTCTAATTGTTTATTTTCTGTATAAATCCAAATTGCTGTAGATGGATCTTTAAATATATCTAGTGACATATCTATATCACCAGTTTTTGATAAAATGACTCGAATAGGATCTTTACCATTTTCAATACGTGTTGTGTATTGTGGATTATCCGCTTCTAAAGTTCCTCTACCTGTTATTACTGCGTCATGTTGATGACGTAATTTAAAGACATCTTGCTTTACTGCTTTATTTGTTATCCATTTACTTTCTCCAAAGTCTGTCGCTTGTTTACCGTCTAAACTGCAAGATACTTTAACAGTAACTTGTGGTAAACCTTTGCTTTTAGCTTCAAAGAAATCTCTATATAGCAGTGCAGCATCTTCATTAGGTCTATATTCTACTTCGATACCTGCCTCTTTCAAAATTACATCGCCATTTGAAGGTAGTGTTGTATCTTTCACTGCATATACCACTTTCTTCAAACCATGCTCAACAATTTTATTAACACATGGTGGCGTCGAACCATAGTGTGTACATGGTTCTAGTGAGATATAAATCGTCCCACCTTCTGCAGCATCTTGTGCCATATCTAAGGCTTGTACTTCGGCGTGTTTATCGCCTTTCTTCAGATGTGCACCTAAACCTACGATGCGTCCATCATTTACTACAACAGAACCGACAGGTGGATTTAATCCTGTTTGTCCATCTACCATCTTCGCTAATTCAATTGCGTAATTTAAATATTGACTCAAGCTAATCACCTCTAAAAAATAAAAAACACCTGAAATCGTACATTTCAGGTGTGGGATATATGCGTTATAACATTATAAACTTAGATTTAAATACACTTATCCAAAAGTAGAAATAAGTGAATGCTAAATAAAACACTACATTAGTGCCTTTTATTAGTTATACGTTATTCTTTCTCCCATCCAGACTATACTGTCGGCTCTAGATTTTCACTAGATCAGCCACATTTGAAAACAAATGCAGGTCGCAGGCTTAATTTACTGCCGGTTGGGAATTTCACCCTGCCCCGAAAGAATATATGAAATTGTAAATTGCTGTTTGAGTCAAGCAACTTTAATTAAGTTACAAGAACATAATACTACAATAATTCAAAAATAACAATTCTTATTACTTAAGTCGGCTTTATTTTTTTGAATTTCGTCATTTTATAACTATTAAAAAGCCCGTCAAATCAACTTCATCATCATTTGCAATTATAAAAAATTTATTATACTTTTTATATTTATTCATTAAAATCAAAATACATGACATAGTAATAACATACTTCGCATTTAATTTTCCAACAATCTATGAATAATACCAGTCGCTTGTCTTACAATCATAGTCACACCATTTCTAGATTGATTGATGCCATTAGTAAGCTGTCCTAATGCAAACATATTTTGTAACGTACCATATCTAGGGCTTATGACTTGGTTGGTTTCTGCTACAATTTGAATACCACCTAATGGGTGTGCTTGTATGACCTGCCTATTTTCTAAATTAATAACAAGTTGATCATCACTATCAAGGTCTTTAAGTTGCGTCTTAGAACCTGTGGCATTAATCACTATATCAAAGTAATCATCACCATGATTTGCATATGTCAATTTAAACTGATGGTTGTTATATTCAATATTTTCTAAACCATCATATATTCTTATTTGTTCATTTTCTATATGCTCAATCAATAATTTAGCTGTTCTAGGTGGCATTGGATTGGAATTTGCTTTCAATATGGGTTGATATTGTTCTAAGAAGCGCTTTTGATCATTCCTATTGAAACTGTTCCAAATCCAATTTAAATTTTCCTTAATTAACTCAAGTATACTTTGAAACTTGCCTAAGTCTTTTGCATGTTCGAGATCATATTTCAAATCTTCGACAGGATTACCAACTTTTCGATGCACCAAAGTTTCCACTGGTATTTCATAAACTGCACATTCTTTTAAAAATAGTGCCATCGCATCATCCAATGGTACATTCCCAAAATTTTCTGCTTTTAGTTCGTTAAATTTTTCAGGGGTTAAATATTGAAATGTGATTTCTGGCATCTCACCTCTCACACTTGGTAATTCACCTTTACGACTGGCTACAGTAATTGGTAAATTGATGTGATGTTCGGTAACATAACGGATAACATCTAAACTCGCTAAACCAGTTCCTATGATAGCGATATTATCAGTATCTTTCACATTGTCTAATGTATGGTAAGTTGGGTATGGTGTATGAATATAACCTGGTTTTCCTTTTAATTGATATGGATCATGATATGATAATGTTCCGACCGTTAAAAAGACAATGTCATAGGTCTTGCAATGCTCCATATCATTTGATGTACAGACATGATATAACACATCCGTCTTACCGATATTTGATTCAATAAACACTTCAGCAACTTCTTCCTTAATGAGAGTTACATTAGCATTGGCATTATTAATTTTATCCACAAAAGCCTTCATATAATGACCAAACACAAATCTCGGTAAATATTCAGGATTTGAAAACTTAAATTTTGATTGCGCCTGATACCAATCAAAGAATTCACGCTTATTATCTAAATTCAACGACATCTGTTCGGCAGGTAAGTTGATAAGTAATTGATCACTATCATTTTGAAATGGTACACCTTGCCCCATATTTATAGGATTATCATATGCATCAATTTGCATATCTTGAAATCGTCTTGATTTAGACAATTCTTTTAGTACTGTGACACCCGCAGTTCCCATTCCTATTATTGCAATTCTCATAGTTACCCTCCACCTATTCAATTAATTATATATATTATAACAATCTACCGGATCTAATAACATTTTAATGTATTACTAATACTTCAAAAGCTAAGTTACCCTTTTATATTAAATATGTTAATCTTAAAATAATAACAATTATATTTTTTGATATTTCAAATTTAAAGGGGAAAGTCATGAATTTCATCAAGCATATTCTATTATTATGTATAGGTAGCCTTATTTTTGTATCCGGTTGCGACTTACCAGGTTTAGGTGGTAGCCAAACGAACAAGTCTGTAAAAATATCAGCTCTTGCCACGAGTGAGTCACAAATTATGGCATATATGCTAAAAGACTTAATCGAACACGATACGAAAGGCAAAATTCAAGGTTCAATTATTAACAATTTAGGTTCAGCAACAATTCAACATAACGCTTTGCTAAAGGGTGATGCAGATATATCAAGCACACGCTATACTGGAACTGATTTAACTGGCGTCTTAAAACAAAAACCTATTACAGATTCTAAAAAAGCAATGCACATTACGCAAAACGGTTTCGACAAAAAATTCGATCAAACGTTCTTTAATTCTTATGGTTTTGAAAATACATTCGCATTTATGGTTACCAAAGAGACAGCACAAAAATATCATCTACATAAAGTTTCAGATCTAGAAAAAGTAAAAAATCAAGTTAAGGTGGGCACAGACACAACGTGGATAAAACGTGGTGGTGATGGTTACGAACCATTTAAAGTTCACTATGGATTTGGATTTAACAATTTAAAACCGATGCAAATCGGTTTGGTCTATGATGCACTCAAAAACAAAAAATTAGATGTTGCACTGGGTTATACCACTGATGGCAGAATTGCAGCTTATGATTTAGTCGTACTAAAGGATGATAAAAATTTCTTCCCTCCATACGATGCTAGTGCAGTTGCACCTAATAAACTTTTATCTAAGCATCCAGAAATTAAACGCTCAATCAATAAATTAGACAACAAAATCAATACAAAAGAAATGCAAAAATTAAATTATGAAGCTGACGGTGAAGGTAAAGAACCAGCAATCGTAGCACAAGATTTTTTAAAGAAGCACAATTATTTTGATAAAAAATAATTTTTCGCTTATGGATGATGGCACTAACTAAAAAAGGAAGTGAACTTATGAAGTTTATGTTAAAAGTGTTTGTTTCTTCATTAATGATGTTCATATTATTAAGTCAAAAAAACAAAGCTAAGTAAAATTAATTTGCCCGATTCAAATGATTGAAGTTAACAAAAATAATAAATTCAGATTAGCTATGAAAATGTCTATGCCGATAGACTTTTCATAGCTTTTTATAGTTGTATAGAAATGCTAATATTTACTAAATTTCATTTTTGTATTGTTGGCTCGCTTTCCTAGGGGACAGCTTCAGCCTGTTGTCTTCAGCTCGTCCTGTTCCCTCAGGAGTCTCGCCATAATACCTCTCAAATTTTATACTGTTAATTTAAAATTATTTATCATACATTTTGTTTTATATTTAAGGTATTTGTTTAAAATAGAAATCTTTAAGTTTAATGACTACTTACTTTTAAACTTTTACTGTGATATTTATTTTGTAATAACTTGTTTTATCGGCTCCCTTTCCTAAGGGACAGCTTCAGC
>NZ_JBICNX010000051.1:0-8016 GCF_043107035.1 Staphylococcus sp. 231237_7MaSpsaltlick | reverse complement strand
ATCATAGGCTTTGGTGCACAGGGAAGTACTTATGCAGAATTTATCAATAGTGGCAAAGTTGAAAATATCGTTATTGGTGGCATTTGTGATATTGATCCAGCAAAAAAAGTACAAGTTCAACAACTTTATCCAAATGTGCCATATTTTGATAGTTATCAATCATTAATCAAAAGTGGTGAAGTGGATGCAATAGTTACAACAGTACCACATTATCTACACACTGAAATTGGAAAATATGCCTTAACACATGAAGTTCATGCATTGTTAGAAAAGCCTGCTGATATATACGCTTCTAAAGTACAAGAAATTACTGACTTAGCACAAACTAAACCTCATTTAACATTTGGTATATTTTTCAATCAACGTACTAATCCGCTATATCAAAAGGTAAAATCACTTATCGATACTGGTGTAATTGGCAATATCCGTCGTACAAATTGGATCATTACTACTTGGTGGCGACCACAAGCGTATTACGATCAAAGCGCGTGGCGTGCAACATGGTCACAAGAAGGTGGCGGTGTACTAGTCAACCAAGCGCCGCACCAAATCGATTTATTACAATGGCTATGTGGTTTACCGAATAAAGTATATTCAAACATTAAATATGGCTACCAAAGAAAACTCAACGTCGATGATGATGTTACAACAGTTCTAGATTATGGTAATGGAGCGACTGGTGTTTTTATCACTTGTACTCACGATGTGATAGGCACAGATCGTTTAGAAATAACTGGCGATAAAGGGAAGATACTTGTTGAAGACAGTTCTAAATTAACCTTGACACGTTTAAACAAATCAGAAACATCTATGAACAATACAATGAATTGGTCTGAAGCACAAGAAATATTTAAAGGCAAAGCATTAGATGACATTTATAGTAGAGAAACATTTGAATTTAACAGTATTTGGGGAGAGCAACATATTAATGTACTTAACAACTTTGCAGCTAATATAATTGACGGAACACCTCTTATTGCTCCTGGAAGTGATGGTATTAATGGTGTTAATTTAGTTAATGCATTTTATTTATCCAGTTGGCTAGGTAGAGAAGTTACACTTCCAGTTGATTCACAACAGTTTGAACTCGAATTAAACAAACAAATCACAACTGAGAAAAACGAATAATAAATCTATTATAAACAAAGTCAAATGGAGTGAATATTATGCTAAATATCGGTATTGTTGGCCTTGGTGATGTATCAAATATCCATATACAAGCCATTAATAATAATCCACATGCGCAAATTATCGCTGTATGTGATAGTGATCAATCCCTTAAACACAAAGTTCCGGAAGTTCCTTTTTATGAAAAGCTTCAAGATATGTTAAATTACGAAGATCTTGATTGTGTCCATATTTGTTTACCGCATTATTTGCATTTATTTGCTACAAGACAATGTGTGGAACAGGGTGTCCACGTACTTCAAGAGAAGCCCTTAGCACTTAATGCAAGGGAAGGCTCTGAATTATTAGAACTAGAAAAAGCATATCCACATATTAAAATTGGAATCTGCTTTCAAAATAGATACAATAAAACATTTCAAACATTACAAAAAATTGTAGAAAGCAATATATATGGTCCAATAAAAGGAATAAAAGCACTTGTCACATGGTCACGTCCAAATAGCTATTACACTGATAAACCGTGGCGTGGCGAGTTAAAACATTCTGGTGGAGGCGTATTAATTAATCAAGCAATTCATACATTAGATTTAATGCAACTTCTAGGTGGTTCAATGAATTCAATTCGCGGTAATACCACACAACTTTTAGATTACAATATTGAGGTTGAAGATACTGCTTCAGCAAATATTATTTTTAACAACAAGGCGCATGGTCTATTTTTCGCAACAAATGCTAGTATTTCGAATAGTAGTATTGAATTACAAGTTATCTTTGAAAATGAAAAGCTTACCATAAAAGATAATATACTGACACGCGTTAATTCAGACAATATTAAAGAACAAATCGCAGCAGATGATATCATGCCAGGTACAAAATCATATTATGGCCCCAGTCACGGAAAACTAATAGACCATTTTTATAACTGTATAGATTATAATTTAAATCATTATATTCATGTTGAGGATGCAATTAAAGCCAATGTGATGATTGACGCCATAGTAAAATCATCACACACAAATCAAACTGTTATGTTAAATGAATAAATAAATTAAATATACAATAAGTGAAATGAATTCTTAAAAAAAGAGACAAATCCTATGTCGTTCTAATGCATTAGGGTTTGTCTCTTTAATTTAACTTCAAATATAAAGCAATTATTTACAATATGTATATATCTTTTACTAAAAATAATTAACATAAAGACTAATAGCTATCATTTATATTGATATTACACTCTAAATGATTGATTTTACTATTTAACTTTCATACAATTATTTTATGATAAGAACTTTCTAGCATATTAGTTAATTTATTTATTTTATGCAATAACAAAGGTGGGATAATATGGACTATGCCATCAAGGCAACAAATATATCTAAATATTATAATAAAAAGAGAATTATTGAAAATTTATCCTTTAATATTCCTAAGAATGCAATAACTTTAATAAAAGGGCAAAATGGGGTTGGTAAAAGTATTACGCTAAAATTATTAACCCAATTAATTACACCAACATATGGAGATATTGACTGTTCGTACACGATAAGCTATGCACCAGATACCTTACCAAAAAACATTAAATTAACAGTAGTGTCATATCTAAACTACATTAGGAAACTACACGTCAATAAAAGAAACTATATCGACAATGAAGGTTTAAATCACTTAATGGAACGCTTTAATTTGTCTTCGTTTCGCAATACACCTTTAACCGAATTATCAAAAGGTACATTGCAGAAAGTCAATATTATTCAGTGCTTACTGAACAATACTGATATATTAATCTTCGATGAACCATTCTCTGGATTAGATGAAGCAACCGAACAAACATTTATAAATTATTTATCTGAACTTGCGCATGATAAAACGATTATCCTAACTGCCCACAACCATATTATAGAAAATACTATAGTTACTCATGTGCTTAATTTAAATACTAAACAATTCTATCAGGTACACGATAAGAAAAACATTGAGTTGAAACAAATATTAATTCCAAATCAGAAAACGACATTGCCGAATGAAATTCAACAATATATTGCTGATCAAAAACAGGGAGAACACAACATTATTGCGCTTACAGCATTAAAAACGAATAGCAACCTTTTAATAAAGTCATTAATTGATCATAACTATGAAATCATAGAAGTAAAGGACCTATAACTATGCTTACAACTTTTATTAAATATGAACATTCAAAATTTATAAAATCTTATCTATACATAGCACCTGTATTTCTGTTCCTATTAAGCGTCGTAGGCATATATATTTATCGAAATATACCGATTTTATCCAGTTTCGCTTCGACAGCGATCATATTATTTATTATTTTAACTTGGATTACCATTATTAATTTCAATCAAGATGGTACGAACGAACGTCATATTCTATATTGCCAATTACGAAGTCGAGTAAGATATCTCAATAATAAGATATTGTATTTATTTATATTCAGTTGTCCATTAATTGTGTTAGCAATGGTCTATCCAATAATAATTGGGGCGTTTGATAAAGCACTGACTCTCAATTTGCTCATCATTGGACTTATAGTTCATTGCCTAATGAGTGTCTTTGGAATCTTACTAGGTACTTTTGTTACCAATACTATAATTAAGAGTAAGAAATACACTTGGCTACTGACAACCTTAATTGTGGTTATCATCTTAACAAAGACTATGCTATTAGAAAGTTTACCGTTATTAAAATGGATCTTATGGGTGTTTCCACCAATCGATCGATTTATCAATTTATTAACATCTGATAACTTACAATTTACAAATTTTCAATTTCTTAGTGCTATATTATTAGCAATTATTTATTGCAGTTGTGCATATATCATTATTAAATTACTATTTCACAGAACATCTGACTTATAAATATAATAGCTATCTACATAAGTTGTCGGTAAAACAAT
Organism: Staphylococcus sp. 231237_7MaSpsaltlick; assembly: GCF_043107035.1. NCBI lineage: Bacteria > Bacillati > Bacillota > Bacilli > Caryophanales > Staphylococcaceae > Staphylococcus > Staphylococcus sp. 231237_7MaSpsaltlick. Next base: position 3,974 of record NZ_JBICNX010000051.1, on the reverse strand, counting down.
CACTACATCAAAAAAACGAGTTAACCCGTATGCATTTGCATCAACGTTAACTCGCTTTTTTATGAAAATTAATCATTATATTTATATTGCTTTAAAATCATTTAAGCAATAAACAAAAACAATTCAATTAGTGCAATAATCAAAAATACTAGAAAGATTATTCCATAGATATTATTATTAGATTTTGCAGAACCTTTGGCTTTCTGTTTACTATTTAAGTTAGTTACGAAAGTGATTCCTGAGTAAACTGCAATTAACACTGTGATTGCAAAGATAATCCAAATTCCAGACATAAAATAACGCCCCTTCACTTTACTTTTACTTAAATTGAAGTTTTACCTAAAATTTATATTTTATGATATATACATTTTAATACATTTCAAGTCTATATCCAATGCCATTTAATTATAATTTTGTGAACGGTTGAATAGAACGACAGTTCGTCATACAAATATACTGAAAAATACGTTATAATAAGTTGAAAAGACAAAAATAGAGGGGTACATTAAATGAATGGTCTTAGAAGTGTTACAACAGGTACAAGCGATTTAGCGAAAACTAAAACATTATTTAAAGATATACTCGGACTGAATGTTGCAGAAAAAGGTCAGGCCCTTCGATTTGGAGATGCTGAATTAAATTCTGGGACACGACTGCATTTTGTCGAAATACCAAATTATGATAACCGTAATAACCATATTGAAAATATTGGTCTTCGTATACCTAGTGATGAAGGACTTAATGAGTATCAAGAAATATTAACGAAACATCAAATTGCCTTCGAAGAAATTACAGATTTGAATGGTCATAAATACTTTAATTTTAAAGACGATAATCTTCAACCTTTTAATATATATTCAAATGAGCATAATACTGGAGCACCACTCGGTATGCCTACATTTGAAAGTACAGTAAATCCGTTACATCAAATACAAGGGTTGGGTCCAGTTATAATCAGAGTTAATGAATTATTACTTACTCAATCGGTATTAACTGAAGTGTTCGGATTAATACATTTTGCTGAATATAAACCTTCAGCAACTGCAGATTATAAGGTTCAAGTATTTCAAATTGGTGATGGTGGACTAGGTGGCGAGTTGCATGTTCATGCCTCTGATATCCCACTAGAATTACCTGAACACGGTATTGTAGAGCAAATCGAATTTGCCACAGAATCTAAATCACAATTTCAACATGCAATTGACCAATTAGAATCAATTGGTATCAAATATCAAAGTCTTGATCAAAATGGCGAAAGATCCATTAGAATTTCTGAGAATAGCGGTATCACATTTATCTTAACATTAGAAGGACAATAGAAAGGATTTTTAAAATGCTACACGAAACTTGGAAAGACCATACACCAATTAAAAAGGTCGAAGTTACACATACAGATGCTCAAAAATTTAAAGTATCGGATATGTTAACTGTTGGCAAAGTATATGATGTAATTAACGAAACAGAAGAATATTATCAAATTATTGATAATTCTGGGCTTGTTGGTGGCTATTACAAAACTTATTTTAAGGAAGTTTAAACAATATACACCGAAATCATATAATGTATTAATTAATTAAACACTTATTCATTTATTTTCATCAAATTTAGACTAGAATTTGGAATGGCAAGCGTAATATTTAAAAGAAAATATTATGATTCACTTATTTTTTAAGTAATGTGAGTTATAATATTTTTATTTGATATTACTTTCGGACACTTTTAACAGCAACCGAAACGACGCATACTCATTTCAAATTCCGGTCTATTTTTAATGTGTCGATATAATAGAAAAGGTTAGATAAGAGGAGAATAACAATGGCAAATGCACAATATATAAACAAAGATGAAACTGTATTTAATGATGCAATCTCACTAATGGAATTAAACAAAAACTTATTATTAAAAGGACCAACAGGTTCAGGTAAAACGAAATTAGCTGAATCATTAAGTGAACATCTAAACAGACCAATGCATCAAATTAACTGTTCTGTAGATTTAGATGCAGAAAGTTTGTTAGGATTTAAAACAATACAAACAACGGATAACGGTTCGCAAGAAATTGTTTTTATAGATGGACCAGTGATTAAAGCTATGAAAGAAGGGCACTTACTCTATATTGATGAAATCAATATGGCTAAACCTGAAACATTGCCTATATTAAATGGTGTGCTAGATTATCGTAGAAAGTTGACGAACCCCTTCACAGGAGAAGTCGTAAACGCTGCTCCAGGTTTCAATGTAATTGCTGCTATTAATGAAGGATACATCGGTACGTTACCAATGAATGAAGCATTGAAGAACCGTTTTGTAGTAATTCAAGTAGATTATATTGACGGGGACATCTTAAGTGATGTCATTAAAAAACAAAGTCAATTACAAGATGAGAAACTGATTCAAAGTATTATTAAATTCAATGAAGACTTACGTACAATGTCGAAACAAGGGCAAATTTCAGAAGAAGCAGCTAGTATTCGTGCATTATTAGACTTAAGTGATTTAGCTACAATCATGCCAATAAAAAGAGCAATTAAGAGAACGATAATTGATAAACTTGAAGATGAAAGAGAACAACAGGCGATAATCAATGCAGTAGAATTAAACTTTTAGTGAGGGATAATCATGAGTGATCGTTTTATTAAATTTAACGACGAGCAATTAGATGCAAAGCAAGTGATGATGCTTCAAGATTTAGCTCGATTACTTCTAAAAAATGAACAAACACAAGTAAAAATACAAAAATTCCCTTATTATGACCCGATTCAGAATATATTAATTACCAGTTCGTTTTGGTCACATAGAGAATCAGATATAGAAACAATGGGCTTAAAAACAGACGTACTACTTGCTGCATATGGATATAAATTAATGGATGAAACTGTGGTCCATGAGGTTATCCATAACGATGAGTTTGAGCATCCTAAATTTTTCCAACAAATTTTTAAGTTATTAGAGGATATGCGAGTATTAAATTTTATTATGTCAGAAAGACCTTCGACAACAAATGCCATACGAAAACGTAAAGCAATTCGTTTGAATTTTACACAAACACAAATCAATGTTTATAAGACTAAAACAACATTTACAGATTTATTATTTTTAAGTTTGGAAAAGTCATTTTTACAAGAGAACTTTTATGATTTACCGGATATTAATTCACAGATTGATGATGCAGTATTCGTAATGTATCAATATTTACCTAACTTTTTCCATAATTCAACATCTGAAGATAATATGTATTTAGCTGAGCGAATCATGTATCAAATAGATCACTTATTAAATGAAGATATGTTAAATGAATATTATCATTTACCTAAAAAGGTGTATGAAACAATGCATGAATTAAAATTTGAAGATTTAACACGTACAGACGCGAGCAATGTTGACGGTCAAAATCAAGAAAGTGATAAAGATGCAGACATTGTAGCAGAAGAAATGGAATCTAATAACCAAGATAGCGCTTCAGAAGGTGGGGCATATCTAGAAATGGAATTACATGAAGGTGAAAATAGTGATGTCATGAGTGACAATGATACAGCTAGAGAAGGCGATCCATCAGATGATATGACAGATATGCAATCTAAAAAAGGTAAAGGTACTACTACTGAACGTGAAGATGAAGGCGGAGAAAACGTAGGAGTTAATCCAGCCTTTGCCTTAACAGGTATCAATGAAAATGTTGAAATTAAATGGAATAAACCTGATATCTTACCGGAATACCTAACGCAATATCAAACTGTTGAGTCACAAGTTCAATTTGAAACTAAGGACTTAATTCAAATCATTAAAAAGGCAATTGATCGTGAATCGCAAGATGCAAGTCATAATTTAACAAAAGGTAGATTACAAAAGTATGTACGTAATTGGTTTATCGATGATCAATATAAATTCTTCTACAAAAAGCAAGATTTGAGACAATCTGTCGCTGCTCCTTTCACTTTATTAATAGATGCGTCTGCTAGCTTGCAAGATAAATT
>NZ_JBICNX010000050.1:0-8884 GCF_043107035.1 Staphylococcus sp. 231237_7MaSpsaltlick | reverse complement strand
AGCTAATTTTGAAAGGGTGAGATGCCGAAACAGTTATAATAGCAGCTTATAACACGTTGGACTTTATGGTTAAGAGCTAAGAGTCTGTCATTATTTTAAAATAATGGAGTGCATCACTTGTATATATATTATAGAACAGGTTCGCATTCCGAACTTGTTCTTTTTTTATAATACTGTGATTCTCCCCTATTCGTTGAGGAGGATATAGAAATTGGAAAGAAGTGTTTTGAAATTTGGAGGTTCTTCAGTAAGTGATTTTACTAAAATTAAAAATATTGCTGAAATGCTTAGATTAAGAGTTGAACAAGGTGAACAATTAATTGTGGTTGTAAGTGCTATGGGTAAAACAACAGATGAACTAATGGCAAACGTTTCTACTTTAACTAGTAGCCCTAAAGACCAAGAACTTGCTCTCTTACTTACTACAGGAGAACAACAAACGGTTTCTTATTTATCGATGGTTTTAAATGATATTGGAATTAACGCTAAAGCAATGACTGGTTATCAAGCTGGTATTAAAACGGTTGGTCATCATTTAAAAAGTCGCATAGCAGAAATTGACCCTGACACATTCGAGCAAGCATTTACTGAAAATGACATTTTAGTCATAGCAGGTTTTCAAGGTATAAATGATAACTTTGAAGTGACTACACTAGGTCGTGGTGGATCAGATACTACAGCAGTCGCGTTAGCAGCTAGCAATAACACAGCATGCGAAATATATACAGATGTTGATGGCGTTTATGCGACAGATCCAAGGCTATACAAAAATGCAAAACGTTTAGACTATGTCTCATATGAAGAAATGATGGAGATGAGTGCTTTAGGCGCAGGCGTACTTGAAACAAGAAGTGTAGAATTGGCAAACAATTATAGTATCCCACTTTACTTAGGAAGAACTTTATCAAATGTGAAAGGAACATGGATTATGCCCCAAACTGAAATATTAGAAAGAAAAGCCGTTACAGGCGTTGCGTTAGATACACATATGATGCACGTTACAATTAGTTATCCCCTACCCGATAATAAATTATTAACTGCATTATTTAATCATTTAGAAGATGGTTCCGTTAATGTTGATATGATCTCGCAAATCATTAATTTGGAAGGGTTACAAATGTCATTTACGATTAAAGACACAGATGCCATTCAAATTTCAACGATATTAGAGTCTTTAAAAGAATCGTTTAGTGCGTTAGACTTTAAGATAAACGAAGATTACGTTAAACTCTCTTTAATTGGTTCTGGCATGAGAGACATGTCGGGCGTAGCTTCAAAAGCATTCAAAACATTAATTGAAAATGATATATCATTTTATCAAACAACAACTTCAGAAATTAGCATTTCATGTGTTATTGATGCTATGAATGGTGAACGTGCTGTTCAAACTCTTTATCAAATTTTTGATATCTGAATTTTCAAAATTATAGTACTATTAAAAAATAATATTGGAGTGTATTGTATATGACAAGATTAGCAATCGCAGGTGCAACTGGTTTAGTAGGAAGAAAAATGTTAGAAACTATAGATAGAAAAGAAATACCATTTGATGAATTGGTGCTATTTTCATCAGCACGTTCGGCTGGACAACAAGTAGAATTCCAAGGTCAAACGTATATAGTTAGAGAGTTGACTGAAGATGCGGCTAAAGAATCATTTGATTATGTATTGATGAGTGCTGGTGGAAGTACAAGTGAGCACTACTCACCTATCTTTGAAGAAGCAGGCGCTATCGTTATTGATAACTCTAGTCAATGGAGAATGGCTGAAGGCATTGATTTAATTGTGCCAGAAGTCAATGAACCTAAACTAGATAGAAAAATCATTGCAAATCCTAACTGTTCTACAATTCAATCAGTTGTTCCGCTTAAACCATTACAAGAAACTTACGGTTTGAAACGCGTAGCATACACAACTTATCAAGCAGTTTCTGGATCAGGTGTTAAAGGTAAAGCAGATTTAGCAGAAGGTGCAAATGGCAAAGCGCCTGAAGCATATCCACATCCAATTTATAATAATGTATTACCTCATATAGATAGTTTCCTTGAAGATGGGTATACAAAAGAAGAACAAAAAATGATTGATGAAACACGTAAAATCTTAAATGCAGATGATTTAAAGGTTACAGCGACTTGTGTTCGTGTACCAGTACAAGATAGCCATAGCGTACACATGAGCGTTACATTAGAAAAAGAAGCGACGGTTGAAGCAATACAAGCGTTATTTGAAAATGATGATCGTGTTGTACTTATAGACAATCCACAGAATAACGAATACCCATTAGCGATACATTCTACTAATAAAGATGAAATCTTTGTAGGACGTATTCGTCGTGATGATAGTTTAGATAATACATTCCATGTATGGTGTACTTCCGATAACTTATTGAAAGGTGCAGCGTTAAATGCAGTACAGATTCTTGAACAAGTGATGAGCTTGAAAGGAGTTAAATAAGATGGGACATATTTTTGAAGGTGTTGGTGTAGCTTTAGCAACACCATTCACACACAATGAAGTAGACTACGAAGCCATTAGAAGACATGTTGATTATTTAATAGAGAACGATACGAAATCTATCGTAGTCAATGGTACTACAGCAGAGAATCCTACACTTACTGACGATGAGAAAGAACAAATATTAGAAAATGTCATCAACCATGTAAATGGTCGAGTACCAGTAATTGCAGGAACAGGTACTAACAATACACAAAAATCTATTCAAGCTTCCGTACGTGCTAGAGAATTGGGTGCAGATGCAATTATGTTGATTACGCCCTACTATAATAAAACAAATCAACGTGGTTTAATTGCGCATTTTACGACAATTGCTGATGCGGTTAAATTACCAGTGATTTTATACAATGTTCCCTCTCGTACGAACATGACAATAGAAGCAGAAACTGTTGAAACTTTAAGTCAAAATGAGTATATCGTCGCATTAAAAGATGCAACAAACGATTTTGATTATTTAGATGATTTAAAAAACCGTCTTAACCTTGATGAGTTCGCTTTATATAGTGGAAATGACGATAATGTAGTTGAATATTTTAATAAAGATGGGCACGGTGTGATTTCAGTTGTCGCAAATGTTATTCCAAAATCATTCCAAGCGTTATACGACGCTAAACAAAATGGGGAAAATATTGAAACACAATTTCAACCAATTCAAACTTTGCTAGATGCTTTATCAGTAGACGTAAACCCTATTCCAGTAAAAGCGTTAACTGCGTTAGAAGGATTTGGAAATTATGAAGTGCGTTTACCGTTAGTTCCACTTGAAGACAGTGAACGTGAAACATTAGAACAAGCTTATGAACAATTTAAAGCAGGTGAAAATGCATGAAAATAGTACTTATTGGCTACGGCGCAATGAATCAACGTGTTGCTAGACTAGCCGAGGAAAAAGGACATGAAATTGTAGGGGTGATTGTAAGAGATAAATCTAAAGACTATCCTTACCCTGCTTACCAGCATATTGCAGATGTTAAAGACGCAGAAGTTGCCATTGATTTTTCAAATCCCGAATTATTATTACCTCTATTAGAAGAGGACTTCACTTTACCATTAGTTATTGCTACAACTGGTGAAAAAGATACAATCATTAATAAACTGCAAGACCTAAGCAATCGTATGCCTGTATTTTTCAGTGCAAACATGAGTTATGGCGTTCACGCACTAACTAAAATTTTAGAAGCTGCTGTACCATTACTCGAAGACTTTGATATTGAGCTTACAGAGGCTCACCATAATAAAAAAGTTGACGCACCAAGTGGTACGCTAGTTAAACTTTACGATGTTATTGAATCATTACGTACACAATCTACACCAGTTTATGATAGGCATGAAAATAATGAAAAGCGTACTCAAGATGAAATTGGAGTTCATTCAATTCGTGGAGGTACTATTGTAGGACAACATGACATACTCTTTGCTGGTACAGATGAAACGATTGAAATAACTCATCGTGCACAGTCTAAAGATATTTTTGCCAATGGTGCAATTGGCGCAGCAGAAAAACTGATTAACAAAGCAAATGACTATTATACATTTGACAACCTATAAACCTTAAGGAGCGTATTTAATTATGGTACAACATTTAACGGCAGAAGAAATTATTCAATTTATAAGTGATGCAAAAAAATCTACACCACTAAAAGTGTATGCAAATGGAAACTTTGAAAATGTGAGTTTCCCTCAAAATTTTAAAGTTTTTGGTTCAGCTGATTCAAAAGTAATCTTTTGTGAAGCTGACGAATGGAAACAATTTTACGAAAGCAACCAATCAAGTATTGATGAATTAGAAGTTGAAATGGATCGTCGCAACTCTGCAATTCCATTGAAAGACTTAACAAATACTAATGCACGAATTGAACCTGGCGCTTTTATTCGCGAACAAGCGATTATTGAAGATGGTGCAGTAATCATGATGGGCGCTACAATTAATATCGGAGCTGTAGTTGGTGAAGGTACTATGGTAGATATGAATGCAACGCTTGGTGGACGTGCTACTACTGGTAAAAATGTTCACGTTGGAGCTGGCGCAGTATTAGCAGGAGTAATAGAACCACCAAGCGCATCACCTGTAGTTATTGAAGACGACGTGTTAATTGGTGCCAATGCGGTAATTCTTGAAGGCGTTCGCGTTGGTAAAGGTTCTATTGTTGCGGCTGGCGCAATTGTTACACAAGATGTACCTGAAGGCTCTGTAGTAGCTGGTACACCTGCTAAAGTCATTAAACAAACAAGCGAAGTTGAGGATTCAAAACGCGAAATCGTTTCAGCGTTAAGAAAATTAAATGATTAATACTTAATTAAAACAAAATATATTCACTTACGTATTTACATAGAGGTAAAATTTAAATTGTAACTTTAAGTGAATATTTAAATAGATAATTGGGAGGTATAGACGAGACGGTATAAAATTCATTATAATGTCTCAACTTGTTATATGTGGTAGCGACATCATATATAATAAGGTCGTCTTACCTCCTCATTTTTATAATATTAAATGATACATAATAGACTTTTGTGAATAAAATAAAGTCTAAATATAACTTTAACTAGAAGGATTTGATTTTGATGAATGAGTTAGAATTTGTTACAACACATAGACGTTATTTGCATCAATATCCAGAATTGAGTTTACATGAGTATGAAACGACTGAATATATTGCTAACTTTTTAGATGATTTGGGAGTCGAGTATCAAAGACCACTTGATACAGGTGTTATTGCGTATTTACCTGGTAATGGCGAACACACAATTGCTTATCGCGCGGATATAGACGCGTTACCAATCTTCGAAGAAAATGATATAGATTTTAAAAGTAAAACGGACAACGTGATGCATGCATGTGGTCATGATGGACATACCACAGCGTTAATGCTATTTGTTAAACGTTGTAAGGCTGCAGCTGATTGTGGCGAACTTCCTCAAAATATTGTATTTATCTTTCAGCCTGCTGAAGAAACGGGTGGTGGCGCTAATCGATTAATTAGAGCCGGCGCTTTTAATCGTTACCCTATTGAAGCTGTGTTTGGTGTCCATGTTATGCCATTTGAAAATGAAGGGCACGTTGTAATTAGAGATGAAGAAATTACTGCGAGCGCTACAGAATATAGATTTTATTTAAACGGTTTATCAAGTCACGTAGCAGACAAAGAACAAGGATATTCTTGTGGAGAAGCATTGCAACATGTACTAAGCCAAGTTGGTCAAATTCAACAATATCATTTGAATGGTTTGAAACGAAATATCGTCCATATGGGTCATTTTGAAGCTGGAGAAGCTATTAATACTGTTCCAAGTCATGGCTATCTAGAAGGCACTATTCGTACTTATGATGTTAATGATTTAGAAATCGTCAAACAACAAATGGCTAAAATTGCCAAAAGTGTAAAATTATTATTCAATGTTGAATGTGAAGTGAAATTTGAAGAAGGTTACCCACCTACTTATAATGATTCAAATTTACGTAAACATGTAGAAAATGGTTTGAGAAATGCGAATTTTGAAGTAATTGATAAACCTACGCCATATTTATTTGGTGAAGATTTTAGTTTTTATAGCCAGTTAGCACCAAGCTATTTTGTTTTTGTAGGTGTACGTGATGAATCTAAAGGCTATGTTACAGGTTTACATACCTCTAATTTAAATTTTAATGAGCACATGCTCATTAGGATTGCTGATTATTATGAACAAATATTAAGATCTTACAGTGAGGTGCGCGCACAATGACAGCTATTTGGTCTGTAGATACAGCAAAATTTCGAAAAAATGCTGAAAATGTAAAACAAGACAACCAATTGATGGCAGTGGTCAAAAACAATGCATATCATTATGGATTAGAGTTTGCAGTGACACAATTTTTGGCGATAGGCATTAATACATTTAGCACGACTTCATTAAGAGAAGCTATACGGATTCGTAAACTTGCTCCTGATGCAACTATATTTTTAATGAATGCTGTCTATGAATTTGATAAAGTACGTGCTTATAACATACAAATGACTTTACCCTCTCTATCATTTTATTATGAGAATTTAAATGAACTATATAATATACAAGTACATGTGGAATATGAAAATTTATTACATCGTTCAGGTTTGAAGACGATAGCTGAAATTAAAGAACTACTTTCACATCATGAGCAAAACCAAAATACAAATAAAATGAACATCGTGGGTTTGTGGACTCATTTTGGTTATGCAGATGAATTTGATGTGACTGACTATAAAATTGAACGTGAGGCGTGGTTAGATATTGTAGAAGCCTTATTAGCTGAAAACTACCAATTTGATATGATTCATGCTCAAAATAGCGCAAGTTATTATAGAGAAGAAGGTATATTTCCTAATCATACACATGCACGTGTAGGTATTGCTTTGTACGGATCAAGACCGTATAGTACGATAGACGAAACAGTCATTCAACAATCATTAACGGTTAAAGGCAATATTATTCAAGTAAGAGAAGTAAATCAAGGTGATTACTGTGGTTATAGTTTTGCGTTTGAAGCTACAAGAGACCAAACTAAACTAGCAGTGGTTGATATTGGTTATGGTGATGGTATTCTTAAATCCAGAGCGAAGCATGAAGCGATGATAAACGGCAAACGTTTCCCTATACGTGCATTGATGATGAGTCATATGTTTGTAGAAGTCGATGATAGTGTGAGTGCACGAGATGAAGTTATATTATATAATAATGATATACGTGTTGATGAATATACGTTTAAAGGTGTCGGTGCCAATTCCGAGCAACTTAGTGCAATGAATCACGACTCACTAATAAAGGAGTATAGATAAATTATGGTAGTAGAATATAATGATAGTGGCGAACTTACAATGGGAGGTACAAGTCTTAAAACAATAGCGCAAAGTTTTGGGACGCCTACAATTGTCTATGATGAAGTACAAATTAGAAATCAAATGAGACGTTTTCATGAAGCTTTTAAAAAAAGTGGATTAAATTATAATGTTTCATATGCATCTAAAGCATTTACTTGTTTACAAATGGTTAAATTGGTCCAAGAAGAAAATCTTGAATTAGATGTTGTCTCTGAAGGTGAACTATACACGGCTTTAGAAGCTGGGTTTGATCCCCAACATATCCACTTTCATGGAAATAATAAGACGAAACATGAAATTCGATATGCTTTAGAAAGTAAAGTTGGCTATATCGTTATAGATTCATTGGAAGAAATTGATCTTATTGACCGTTACGCAAGTGAAGAAGTCAATGTAGTTATTAGATTAAATCCAGGTGTTGAAGCACATACGCATGAATTTATACAAACAGGACAAGAAGATAGTAAATTCGGTTTATCTATTAAGCATGGTTTAGCTATTCAAGGTGTACAGAAAGTTAGAACTTCAAAACACTTAAAACTTAAAGGTGTTCATTTTCATGTAGGTTCGCAAATTGAAGGTACAGAAGCAATGATTGAGACTACAAAACTTGTGGTTCAATGGTTGAAAGAAAATGATATCGAAGTAGAGCTAATAAATCTTGGCGGTGGCTTCAGTATTAAATATGTTGAAGGAGATGTAAGCTTCCCTATCGAAGAAGGCATTGAGGAAATTACTGCTGCTGTTAAAGCGATTGCTAAACAAGCTAATTACCCTATCCCAGAAATCGGTATTGAGCCTGGGCGTTCTATTGTCGGTGAAGCTGGTATCACTTTATATGAAGTTGGAACAATTAAAGAAATCCCCAATGTTAATAAGTACGTTTCTATTGATGGAGGTATGAGCGATCATATTAGAACATCATTATACGATGCACAATATGAAGCACTACTTGTTAATAGAAATGACCCTAAAGATGAAACAGTTACGATTGCAGGAAAATTATGTGAGTCAGGCGACATTATTATCAAGGACGCAAAATTACCTAGTACAGTAAAACGTGGCGACTATTTAGCAGTTTTATCTACAGGTGCTTATCATTATTCTATGGCTTCAAACTATAACCAAATGCAGAAGCCTTCTGTATTTTTCTTGAAAGACGGTAAAGCTAGAGAAGTTATTAAACGTCAATCATTACGTCAATTAATCATTAATGATACGAAATAAATTAAAAAAAGTGGTTCTATCCCCTACTTTAGGCTGATGGAACCACTTTTTATTTAGTATATACTGGTATGAAATAATATAAATTAAGCTACCGTAATTAAATATAACGGCGACTATAAAAAAAAGAACCTTTAACAAGGTTCTTTAAATAGTCAATATTGCAATCTATATTATAGTTTTACAACGTTTGCAGCTTGAGGACCGCGGTCGCCTTCAACTACTTCAAATTCAACTGATTGACCTTCTTCTAATGATTTGTAACCTTCTTGGTTAATTGCTGAGAAGTGTACGAATACGTCGTTTTCTCC